>NZ_JAVJUO010000151.1:0-30218 GCF_040220555.1 Coleofasciculus sp. C1-SOL-03 | reverse complement strand
CCATCCTGTTTGTCCCACTGGTCAAAATCAACAAATTCTTTTTCCAGGCTAGAGATCTCCATTATCAAGTCTGGGTAACGATTTAAGCAGTCTTTTTTAACCGCTTCCAGTGATTTAGAAAGGCGTTCCCAAAGATTCTCTAGCAAAGGTAATCCTTTTTCTTTCGCTTCATCTTCACTATTGGCAAATAGCCTGTGTCCAATAATAATTGTCGCCATATCTACCCAAACTGGCAATTTACTCCTCTACTATGTGGACATATCTCCCCAACGTCAAGGGATTGGGTTGATTATTTTTGAGATTATTCGATTGCACTTGAAACACCGTCAATTAGCTTCTTATTCTTGCGACTCCGAGCGCCATAGAGCCGCGCTGAGAAGACTGTTACCAGTTCAATCATGTCTGTAACTAGCTCTTGCTCCATGACAGCTTATTCCTTACAAATGTGGAAATCACTTCACCAAAGATTGCTGATAAAAATTCAAAACTCGTTGAGTATAAGCCGCCGTGGAACCTTGATTATATTGCTGGGGATCACCCGTCATCCACCAAGCCGCCGCCCGTTGTATTGCCACCGACTCATTATTATTACTGGCACGATACTGTTCATTCAATACATCCCCCATCACGCACACTAAGATACTCCGCGCCGTTACCGGACTGGCTTCAAAATCGGCAGGTGAAAGTTCTCGTCCAATACATTGTTTTGACCATCGGGGAATGTTACCCGGTTTAATTTGCCAATCACTGTAGAGTCCATCATCTTCGATTCCCGTTTGCGGTGCGGCTAGTCGCAAGGCTTCCACTAAAGCAGCGACTTTCGCATCAGAAATCGCGTTATTCGTGGAGGAAGGGGTGGCAGATTGAGGTGGAGAGGTAGCGGACGATGGACGTTCTGTCGGTGGAGCAGAGGATGCTGGTTTTTCCGCCGAGGAAGTCGGGGTGGGTTGGGCAGAAGTCGCAGGTTGTTGCGCCTGAGAATTTCGGCGTTGCTGTTGGTAATTTTTCAGAACATTCTGGATGTAAGTATAGGTGTAAGAGTTTTCCGGAACGCTATTGTATTGACTCCCATCCCCAGTCATCCACCAAGCGGCTGCTCGTTGTATTGCTACGGACTCATTATTATTACTGGCATCATATTGCTCATTCAACACATCCCGCATCACGCAAACCAAGATAGCCCGCGCTGTTACCGGACTGGCTTCAAAATCAGCAGGTGAAAGTTCTCGTCCAATACATTGTTTTGACCAACGGGGAATGTTACCTGGTTTAATTTGCCAATCACTGTAGAGTCCATCATCTACCCTTCCCGTTTGCGGTGCAGCTAATCGCAGGGCTTCCACCAGCGCTGAGACTTGAGCATCAGAGGCTTGAGCGTATACCGGGGAACTCCAGAGTCCCAGAGAAAGTAACGCTGTACTCAGTAGGATTCGTTGAACTGGTTGAATGAATCTGAAACCCATTGGCTACAACCTTTGTTTAGCATTTGTCGGGGCAATTCATGAATTAACCCTATAAATGGTAGTTTAACGGTAACGATGAGGAATTTGGATTGCTGACTCAGTGTTCTAGAGGAGTGGAGGAGAGATTTGACTCGGTTTTTGTATTCTGAGACACATTGAATGAAACAATCCTGCTTGTGCCAAAGCGCTAATCTTATAGTTAGAGAGACCCAGACAGCCCGGTGAAGGAGCAGTGCGATGAATAATCTATTTGACAAATATAAATATCAGCTCAGTCCCAGTATGTTCGGGATACTGAGAAACCTGATGATGATGACGACAGGCGCTACAGTAGTTGTCGCCCTGATTTTTGGCATTGGGGTATGGCGTACCGGGTCTCGTTTTTTGGGACAAGTGACTAGCTTGTTTAGCACCCCTCAACCCGCACCTGAAGTTGATGTGCGCTCCTTGATTGTCCAGCAAGTGCGGGAGGCTAGTGACTTAACCACGGCGGTGTTTACGATGGAGGCGGTGGTTCCGACTCGTCAAGCTCGGACATTGGCAGGGTATCCGATCGCGGAAACCACACTCCTTTATATTGCTTATGGTGAGGTGCGAGCTGGTGTCGATTTGGCAGAGTTAAAACCAGAAAATGTGCAAACTGTCAATGATACGCTGCAACTTCAACTCCCACCCCCGAAAATTTTAGACAGCAAAATTGACGTGAATCGGTCACAGGTGTATGACTACGATCGCGGCTTCTTGGGATTAGGACCTGATACAGCACCCCAGTTGCAGATGTTGGCGCAACAAGAAACCTTGAAGAAAATTGTCTTCAATGCTTGTGAGCAAGGGGTATTAGACAAAGCCAACGAACGCGCCGAACTCGTCGTCGGTCAGTTGTTGACGACAGCCGGATATAAACAGGTAGAGGTCAATACTCAATCCCCTGTCCCTGGCACTTGTCAGTCGGCGGCGTTAGCCTCTCAGCCTGCTAATTCTGGGATAGCCCCTTGATGGGAGATGGGGGAGATAGGGAAGCTGGGGGAGATGAGGGACACCTCGACTTCGCTCGGTGTGTCAGATGGGGAAGATGAGAGAACTTTCCTTGTCTGTGTAATCAGTGTCAATAAGCTCTCACCTCCCTACCCCTATCTCTCCAATAAATCCGTGAAATCAGTGTTTTGACCAATGACCAATTTTTTGTCCCAGAAGTCCCTCAGGAGGATTACCCTGGAATCAGAAGACTTGTAAATATACCAATGAAGATGCGTAGGGGTAGTATAAAACGTTACCAAAGGGACGATTCACCAATCCAGTCCAGGCGACAGCAGTCTAAGCCATGCCATCAATTGGCGAATGCGGGTGAACCCTGTTGCATCGGGTTTCCAGTCGAATTGAAGAGGACATAATTTGACAATGACTTACTGTCTGGGCATTATTAACCGTTTTGGTATAGTCTTAGCAGCAGACTCTCGCACCAATGCCGGGGTAGACTATATTTCTACTTACAATAAGCTTTTTGATTTTTCCCTGCCAGGAGAACGAGCGATTGTTATATGTACATCGGGAAACCTTTCGATTACCCAAGGGGTGATCAATCGGTTGCATCGGGATTTACAAAGTCAGGAAGAACTGAATATCCATTCCCTCCCGAATATGTATGAAGTGACTCGTTATATTGGCAGCAAACTGCGACAAATTCAAGATCAAGACCGTCCTTGGTTAGAACGCGATCGCATTGATTTTAACTGTAGTTTGTTAGTCGGGGGTCAAATTCGCGGCGAAGCACCACAACTCTATCTGATTTACACCCAAGGGAATTTTATTCAAGCCACGCTGGAAACGCCATTTTTGCAAATTGGCGAAACTAAGTATGGCAAACCCATTCTCGACCGAACTCTCACTTATGATATGCCCCTAGAGGCGGTTGCCAAGTGCGCTTTGCTGTCTATCGATTCAACCATGAAATCGAATATTTCAGTTGGACCTCCAATTAACTTGGTCATGTATGAAGCTGGCACATTTATGGCTCGCCAGAAACTACAACTGCGCTTAGGTGATCCCTATCTGGCAAAGATTCGCAAATTGTGGGAAGATTCGTTACGACGGGCATTTGAATCCATGCCGAATATTGAATGGCAACATCCAGTAGAGGATAATCAACAAGAAGATATTCTGATTGATTAAAATCCCTATTCCCCATTCCCTATTCCCTATTCCCTATTCCCTATTCCCTATTCCTTGACCAATGACGAATGACAAAGGACAAATAAAAAACCGATATTGGATTGGAGCGATCGCGGTTTTAGGAATGCTGGAGACGGCATTTCTCACCGGGGTGGAATGGTTGGGAAAAGCGGCAGAGATTTGTCCCACTCATGGCTGTCAGGCGGTGCTAGAAAGTCCTTATGCCCAGGTTTTTGGACTTCCTTTACCCCTATTGGGATTTCTTGCCTATACCACGCTTGCAGGGGTGACTCTAGCCCCTTTCGTGATTAAATCCTTGTCATCTGAGTGGATAAAATCCAGTTGGCTGATCATGCTAGCCATTACCACCTGTATGCTGGTGAGTAGCGGTTATTTGATGGTAGTGATGCTGTTTGTGGTCAAGGGAATTTGTCCCTACTGCATCGCCTCGGCGCTGTTATCCCTGTCCGTATTTGTGTTAACCGCGATCGGTCATAATTGGCAAGATATTAGGCAAGTCACGCTGACAGGATTGGCGGTTGGTCTAGTGACGTTCACGGGGATATTGGGAGTCTATACTCAGGTTCCTAGTGCTAGCGCTACGACAGCAGAATCTGGTTCCCCCATTACTCATATTTCCGGTGCGGCTGAACTGGCGTTAGCACGTCATTTAAACACTGTAGGGGCAAAAATGTATGGTGCATTTACTTGCCCCCATTGTTACGAACAAAAACAACTTTTTGGTCAAGCCGCCTTTAATCAAATTGATTACATTGAATGCCATCCTCGCGGCGAAAATGCCCAACCTGAACGCTGTCAAGCCGCCAATATTAAAGGGGTTCCCACCTGGGAAATTCAGGGACAGTTTTATTCCGGGGTGCAGCCCTTAGAACGATTGGCAGATATTTCAGGTTATCAGGGCTCAGAGGCGTTTAAATATGAGTTTCCGTATTGACTGGAGTTTAAACTACGAGGGTGATAATAGGGCACGGCAATGCCATGCCCCTACTTTAGCCTGTCAAACTAGACCTGCATTGAAAATCGCTGATTCATTATACTAGTGTTGATAAGAAAATTTCTGTATATTCTGAAGAAGCTGTAATTCTCTTTTCCTCGTCATCAAACTATCTATAGTGCTTACAGATAATTCCTATGGAGACGTTCCACCAGAACTTCTGTACTAAAGGGAGAATCTTGTCGCTTATGATAGGTGTATTGTATCGGACTGAAAACCGCTATATTCATCTCTGGTAATCGACAAATTAATTTTCATATCCGACTCAATTTTCTTACCGCCTTCACCCACCGATTTAGTCGTCGCGATCGCACCGGAAATCGGAGCAGCATACCGGGGTATAGCACAAGCCACGAGGGGAATATGGCGATCCGTGACCACGACACCTTGATTCGGATCATAGCCTTGCCAGCCTGCACCCGGTAAGTAAATTTCTACCCAAGCATGAAGATATCGTTGCGATCGCTCTAGATTCCCTTCCTGATACCCACTGACAAACCGTGCGCCTAATCCCATCACCCGACAAACGTCCATGAATAGCACCGCTAAATCGCGACAAGAGCCTTTCTTTAAGTGCCAGGTTTTACTAGGAGACCAAGGTGCGCCTTTTTCCCGATATTGGGGTTTACAACGGGTGTGGAGATGTTGGTTAAGTGTTTTGACAAAGTTAACAGTATCACCATTAACTTGATGGTAAATATCCTGGGCAAACTGTTGGATTGAATCGCCTGAGGTGGGGTCATAAAATCGCTGATAAGGCTGTAACTGAGAGAACCAGTAGTCGGGATAGTTAATCGGTAACTGAGTCGCCCACGGTTCGAGTTGAATGGTATCGGGATTGGTTCGACAGGTTTCCACAACTGAGGTAGCGCTGATCGTCAGTTTTTCGGTACTGGTATTAAACAAAAGTCTCGCGATCGCGTTTCCATCCAATTCGATAATCTCAACGATTTTCTCAGGTTTAGGTTCAACGTCCAATATAAATGAATGCAGTGTCTGAGTCCCGTCACACCGGGGACGTAACCTGATGATATGGGGTTTTAAAATAACGGGCTGATTATAGGTATAGGTGGTGGTATGGCAAATTTTATAACGCACTATATATTTAATCTCCCCTGCTCCTCTAGACGTGCCATGGCACGTCTCTACATGGCTACCCCGCTCACTATACCGGTTCTACCGCACAAAATGTTTTCGAGATTTGATTACCGACTTGATTAATTTCGATTTGCATTTGGTTTAAAAATTCATGCAAGCCATTCTCAAAAACATCTTCTATGGTCAGATATCCGAGTTGAGAACACAAGCGACCTAAAGCACGTTCGGCTGGGTTGCACCAGGTTCCACGGGGGGTGCTAGTAATTTGATGCAATGATTGTTCAGCTTGCGCCAGACAGAAGTGAATTGAGCGAGGGAACTGGCGGTTGAGAATCAGAAATTCCGCGACACCGGGGGGTGTAATTCGATGCTGGGATTTGCGATACATTTCATAAGCACTGGCAGATTTGAGCAGTGCCATCCATTGAATTTGATCCAATGGCGTTCCTACCCACTGTACCGACGGCAGTAATACAAAATACTTCACATCGAGAATTCGGGTTGTTTTATCTGCCCGTTCTAATAATCTACCCATTTGCCCAAAATTCCATCCCTCATTATGGGTCATCGTGGCATCCATAACCCCAGCAAAGCGATGGCTAGCCAGTTTGACTTGGGTGAAAAAATCAGGCAATGTTCCCAATGCTCCTCCTTGAGACGCCTCTTTAACCATGAGGAAAAATTGATTGACCTCTTCCCACATTTCTGAAGATATCACTTCCCGAACCGAACGGGCATTCTCGCGAGCCAGTTGGAGTACCGATAAAATTGAATTGGGATAGTTCGAGTCAAAGGTGAGGAAGTGGATAACATTGTCCGAGGTAGCCTCGCCGTAGCGTTCCTGGAATACATCTCGATCCCCCGTTGTAATCACCAAGGGTTCCCACTGCTGAGTCACTCCAGGTGGCATATCCAGCATGGAATTTAAGTTAACATCCACAAACCGGGCAATATTTTCTGCCCGTTCGATATAGCGATTGAGCCAGTAGATAGAATCAGCAACCCGACTTAGCATAAGTATTTATTCGTCCTTTGTCTTATGTCTTATGTCATTCGTCATTCGTCTTATGTCATTCGTCATACTCGCTCCCGAAAAGAAGCAAGCTACGTCATTCGTCCTTTGCCCGATTGGTTTAGGAGTGGTTAAGTACCCAGGTATCCTTACTTCCGCCCCCTTGAGATGAATTCACCACCAGAGAACCCTTTCTCAACGCCACACGGGTTAATCCACCGGGATGAACATAAATGTCGTCTCCCCGATGCAAAATATAAGGGCGCAAATCGACATGTCGTCCTTCTACCTGATGATCAATCAAGGTTGGCACTCGCGACAAGCAAAGGATAGGTTGGGCGATATAATTGCGAGGATTGGCTTTAATCCGTTCCGCGAACTCCGCCCGTTCTACCTCAGTGGAACTCGAACCCACTAACATACCATACCCCCCCGACTCATTGGCAGACTTAACCACGACTTTCTCTAAATTATTCAAAACATAGTTTCGGTCTTGTTCTTGCCAACATAAATAGGTGGGAACATTGGATAAGATTGGTTCTTCTCCCAGGTAATAGCGAATCATTTCGGGGACATAAGCATAGACAACCTTATCATCGGCTACACCTGTTCCGGGTGCATTGGCTAAGGCGACTCTACCTTGGCGATACACCTCCATCAGTCCAGGTACCCCTAAGAGGGAATCCGGACGAAAGACTTGGGGATCTAAAAAGTCATCATCGACACGACGATACACCACATCCACTCGCCGCAATCCTTTCGTCGTCCGCATTTGTAAATAGCCATCCACGACGACTAAATCCCGACCTTCGACCAATTCTACACCCATTTGCTGGGCTAAAAAGGAATGTTCAAAGTAGGCGGAGTTGTAAATACCGGGAGTAAGGACAACTACAGTGGGATCAGGAAGTTGAGGTGGTGCTAAATTGAGCAGCGTTTCTAGCAAATGGCTAGGATAGTCATCCACGGGTTGAATTGCCAGGGTTTGGAAGATTGCCGGGAATGTACTTTTCATCACCCGCCGATTTTCCAGGACGTAGGAGATGCCCGAAGGTACACGCAGGTTATCTTCCAGAACATACCACTGACCTTCGCGATCGCGCACTAAATCGGTTCCAGTAATATGACACCAGACATCGCTTGGGGGGTTTAAGCCGACGCAAGGCTTGAGAAATCCCGTTGCCGAAAACACAACTTCGGGGGGGATTTTGCCATCGTTGAGAATACGCTGTTCCCCATACATATCGTTGAGGAAGAGGTTCAGCGCTTGAATCCGCTGTTTGAGTCCTTTCTCTAAGGTTTGCCATTCCTGAGCCGAGATAATCCGGGGAATGATATCAAAAGGGAACACCCGTTCGATGCCCTGATTATCACTGTAGACGCTAAAGGTTACGCCTAACTTGAGCAGAGCAACTTGAGCCGTTTCCCGGTGTCGCTGGAGTTCATCAGGGCGCAGTCCCTGCATCCACTTAATCAGGGCAGCGGCTGATGGTCGTGGCTGCCCTTTGGCTGAAAACAGCTCATCATAGAAGTCTTCTGGATTGTAGAGATCCCATTGTACTGCCACGTTTACTACACCCCTCCTCCTTGATGTACACCCTACGTATTCCAAGATTGGTCTAAATTGGATCTAGAACTGTAGTGAATATTACCGTTTGCCGAGAGTGCAGGCAAAGATGTCCTCGGAAATATAGCACTACGAGGTACGGAAAGGACATCAGTTAGTCCAAGAGGGAACAGGGAACAGGCAATAGGCAATGGGCAATGGGCAATGGGTAAGGTAGAGTTTTGAGTTAACCTCCCCTATCTCCCCCAGCTCCCAGACGTGCCATGCTCCCAGACGTGCCATGGCACGTCTCTACATTGCTTCCCCTTCCTCTTTCTTATGCGTTCTGCCTTAACTTTTAATGGTTGGCAATGGAGGTGGCGACTCTAACTGTAGTGGCGCAAAATATCGACTCTTAACTACACTCGTTGGCTTCCAAGGTGGATGCCAATATATCTCTTGAATCACGGCTTTATTCTCATCCGGTGACCATTGAAAACTGACAACACTGATGTTATTACAGCCGACAATTTCGTCACCTTCTTGTAACCAGCGATTTCGCCATAACCACGATAGAGAACCGACTAAAAGCTTTCGCCATAAGGGTGACTTCTGGTGTGATTCTGGCTGAGGATGTCGCTTCAGCCAAGGAACAGATTCCGCTTTTTGACGTTTACTCCACTCTGTCCGATACCGCCAGTCGGGTTGCGATCGCTCCTCCTTGAGGGCGACTTGCCACGCGATGTCCCAATTACCTTGAGCAACCTGGATTTGCTGCCAAAAGGGTCCTTGACTGGGGACTGGCACATCTTGAATTTTCACCTTACCGGGAGTGGCGATAATTTCCACCAGTGGCGGCGGTGTCTGCCATCCCACCCAATATTCCGGTTGTTCTAATGCCAGTGACTTAACTTTGGTATGAACTAAATAGGTCTTCAACTCAGCATTTTTGATTGAACTGGAGGTTAACTGTACCAACACCGATGCTGAGTCATGATTGTCTCTCTCTTCAGTTTCCCAGACGTAGCCTGCTGCGTGTCTCTGGAGTTCCCCACGCAGATTTGACCAATAGTTGAGGCGAACCACGTAGCCATAGTGAATATCCCCCGACAGCAACACGATGCGATCGCGTCGCTGAAATAGGGCGGTTAATAGCTTACTAAAGGCGACATCGTGAAAGTTCCACGAATCCCCCACATCTGTACCAAATACTTTACCCTGATGCCAATGCCACTGTTGGGCGATATCCACTAATGACGCATGGATCAGGTTGGTCGGTAAAACCATTAATGTGGCTTCAATCCTCGACTTGCCCGCCGCTTTTAGCTGATCGGTTGCTTCTAGGGGATCTTCAATCTGCTGGTCAAAAGCTGTCGGGGATAATAGCATCGGCGGCGCGATCGCCTGATCCTCTCCCATGGGAAAACCGCGCCACGTCCGCGTATCTAAGACGATAACTTCGTGCTTAAAACTTCTAACGCTATAGTGCCAGGTTAAAGTGGGAGTACCATCGGAATTATTCCGATTCAGAATTAAAACCGCTCCATCCTGTTTCAATTTCGGCAATCCTGTTTCGGCTTCAATGTCAGGCACTCCCAAACATTTCCCCATCGTTTCCCAGGCGGATGCATCTGTCCCGGCTGATTCTGACCATTGTTGCAACGCTTGCAAGAATTTGTCTCCCGGTTGCCCAGAGGTAAACTGTTCCGGTGTATTTCCCCACGCCTGACACAAGGCATAAGCTAATAGTCCATTTTGGACGATCTGTCTGCCCAGAGGTTTACCCAAAACCCGGTTACACCACTCCCGATTCAAATACCAATCATCGCTAATATCGTGGTCATCAAAAACCATATAGGTTGGCACATTCGCTAGCGATCGCCTGACTTGCCACAAATAGCTAGCAAAGTCCTGAATGGCATCAACTTCCTCATCCCATGATTTCGGCTTTTTCCCCCTTGTCTTGCCTTTGGTAAAGGGATTCACCCACAGGATTGGCGACCAAGACAACAGATACATCGCCAAATATTCACCCAGACTAAACAGATGGCTTTTGGCGCGTTGGGGTTGATTATCCAGCATCGCGGTTAAGCCAGCATAATTTTGGGCAATTTCTGTGCGCTGTCCCGGTTTCCATTCACTCACTTTTTTCCAGGAATACCCCTTGACAAAATCACCTTTATAGGGCAATTCTTCCTGCCAACCGAGTAACGTAGTCCCGATATCGCTGAGGGCGGCTAACAGGGGATCAGCGACATCATCGGCGTAAATTTGGTCTCCGGTTAAAAAGAGTTGATGAGGTCGATGATTGGGTTGATCGGCTGACTGTTCGATTAAACCATCTAGCAGAGGCAGGGCATCTAGTCCATTCCCGTGGGCTTTGCGACAGGAACCGTGAACGATCCGCAGATAATTTAAGTCATCCGGCGGCATGGCAAATGTGGGCAAATTGTGGTCTAAATAGCTAACGGTGATCAAGGGAAAAACGTCTCTGGCGTTGAGGGCATCGTTGAGGGTTTGATGGCGATCGCCAAATTCCAAATCGTAGGCATAAATTTGTCCCGGTTCCAGTAAGTCGCCCTCAATGGGTTTGGCAGTTACAGCGACAATATGCAGGTATTTGCCAACAGCTACAGTGGCGCGTGATCCAGCCAGCCGTTCTCGATCAAGAGTTTTACCCTGACCTGCGATCGTGGTATACACTCGAAGCGTGACTAAACTCGGCGCTTTCAATGCCAGCCAAACCGTGACGCCATCAGGCTCAGTACGCCGCAAGATGGGACCTGCCAAAATGAGCGGCAGGTGTGTCAGTTGTTGCTCAAAGTCGCTGTAGGCGTCGAGTAAAGGCATTGCATTGATGAGTAGATGTGTTGATTAGCCCGTTGAGTTCAAATCGTTCATTATCATCCATTATGTCAGACATTAAAAATAGTATCGCAGCGACTTGTTTAGGATTGGGCTTATTCTGGGCAAATACTTTACCATCCTTGGCTGATTCTCCTGAGCTATTACCGACTAAAGTCGAATGTATCAACGTCTTCGGATCAATTTTGGCAGGATTGTTATCTACAAGAGAAATGGAAACTCTTCCCTTATCTTTATCGAGATGTACTGAAGTAATTGAAACCCGTTATATGGCAAGTGGTTCAATGGAGCCAACCTTGCCCATTGATGTTCACATCTTAGTGGATAAAACAGCTTATAGATCTCAGCCTCCTCAACGGAGTGATATTATTTTATTTCAGCCCACTCCAACGCTTAGGGAACTGGATTTTACCGACCCTTTTCTCCATCGCGTGATTGGCTTGCCCGGAGAAACCGTAGAAGTAAAAGATGGTTTAGTTTATATCAATGGTCAATCCTTGTTAGAAGAGTATATCAAAGAAGCCCCTGAGTATCACTATGGACCTGTTGTCGTTCCTGATAATCATTATCTCGTCCTCGGAGATAATCGCAATAACTCTTATGACAGTCATTATTGGGGATTTGTCAACCAGGAATTAATCATTGGTCAAGCCATAGCGATCATCTATCCAGCCGAGCATCAACAAGTCTTAGATAATACCACTTCTTTAGATGAAGAAACAAAGGCATCAGTGTTCAGACTCATGGAAAACTTATCCTCTTTGTATGAGATATATTCATCTGAAGGAATAGAGACCCCTGAATCGCAGGAAGCGGAAGGCAAGATGTATGTTGGTTCAATGAATCGAGCGCAACAGGGATTTTACCTTGAGCATGGATACTTTAGTTCTGATTTGAGTGAACTAGATCTGGGCATTGACTCAGAAACGGAAAACTATAGTTACACTATTATCGCTACTGACGACAAACAAATTATTCAAAATACTGGAATCGCTAAAACTCCGGAGATAAAAAGCTACGTGGGTATCGTATGGGTTGGTAAATATGATGATACAAATGAACAGACTACACGGGCGATACTCTGTGAAAGCGATCGCCCAACCACCACCCCACCGCCCAAAGCCATGTTGCCCGTAGATGAAACGCAAGAGCCAACTTGCCCTCCTGGTTATTCAAGTATTGAATAATGAGTGATTAGGTAGATTTAATGGTATAAGTAAATGTTGATAACTTCGCGATAAATTACTTAAGAATACTCAACTAAAATGCCGTTTTCAAATAACAACAATTCTGTCATTAATCAACTGCTGACGGCTCTACCCAATCAGGAATACCAGCGCATTGTTCCTTATCTAGAAGAAGAATCTCTGCCATTAGGACAAATTCTTTATCAACCTGGAGAACCGATTCTCCATGTCTATTTTCCCAATCGGGCAATGGTTTCTTTAGTCACCCTCTTGACAAACGGTTCAACAACTGAAGTTGGCATGGTAGGGAAGGAGGGAATGGTTGGTATTCCTGTATTTCTGGCGGATGGGATAGCAATCAACCAAGCCGTTGTGCAACTCGAAGGGACAGCGATGAAAATGGATGCCTCGATTCTGAAAAGCGAGTTTGATCGAGGGGGTAGATTGCAACAATTGCTCCTTTTCTACACCCAAACCCTATTAAATCAGGTAAGTCAAACGGCGGCTTGCAATCGCCAGCATCGGCTAGAACAAAGGCTGGCTCGTTGGTTACTTTCCGCTCAGGATAGTATTTCTGGCTCTGAGTTGCGACTCACTCAAGAATTTCTGGGCAATATGCTGGGAACCCGTCGGGCTACGGTGACAGTGGCGGCGGGCAAGCTTCAGGAAACAGGTGCAATTCGCTCTCACCGAGGAAAAATTACCATTCTCAATCGGGAACTGTTGGAAACTCTAGCGTGTGAATGTTACAGGGTTGTCAAACACGAGTGCGATCGCTTACTTTATCCGAAAAATAGCGATCGGTGATTTGTCTTATGTCTTATGTCTTATGTCTTATGTGATAATTGAACGGTTAGGGCGGGGCGGGTTTAGTTATATCAGGGTGAAAACGAAACGTTAGTGGTAAAACCCGCCCCTACAAAAGATGTTTCCCCAGCTCCCAGACGTAGCATGCTACGTCTCTACATTGCTTCCCCAGCCCTACCTCTGTACGCTACCGTACCGACGAATACTCTTCATTGTGTAATGCTTGAACAGCAAAAGGTCTAACTCAATCTGTGCCAGCGTAGGCGATCGCTGTTGAATCAACAAAAGCTAAGCGACACCAATGAACCATAATTTCAAAAATAGGCGGATTCTGGCTGTAGATCAAAATGCCGATTCCAGAGAATTACTCAGCATCATTTTTGAGCAAGAAGAAGCCAATGTTCTGACTGTGACTAGCGCTAGGGAAGCTTTAGAGGTATTTGAGGACTTTGAACCGGATATTCTACTATGTGAGCTACTTCTGCCGGGAGAAGATGGTTATTGGCTGATCCGTCAAATCAGAAGCCTTGAGACAAAACGAGGGTATCATGTTGCCGCGATCGCGGTGACGGTAGCAGCGACTGAGCCAGAGCGCCAACTCGCCCTAGCCGCAGGGTTTGACAGCCATATTGCCAAACCGCTCAAGGTTGATGATTTATTAGCGATCGCGGCTATCCTTGAGCAGGGTAAATTTTATCCCCAATTGGCACAATAACCGAAGACACCTTGAAATTGTAAGTAGTCGGACAAAAGAAAACAGTACCATACTAAGTTTTGTAAATAAACCTCAAACCCTTACTGTTCCCTGTTCCCTGTTCCCTGTTCCCTGTTCCCTGTTCCCTGTTCCCTGTTCCCTGTTCCCTGTTCCCTGTTCCCTAATCTCAACCGTTCACGTTAATTGTGTCCACCTACTTATAGTGTTCAATCAGGTAGAATGTAACTCGTCTTAACCAGGAGATGAGAGAGCAACGCTTTGGTGATGAACGATTTATTAAAAGGCATCAATGTCTACCTGATTGGCATGATGGGTGTCGGTAAAACTACCGTAGGGCAACAATTGGCAAAAGAACTCGGCTACCGTTTTGTAGACACAGATGTCCTGATTGAACAAGTAGCAGGACAAACCATTAACCAAATTTTTGCCGATAGTGGCGAGGACGAATTTCGCCAGTTAGAATCTCAAATTTTGTCCGAAGTATCGGCTTACACGAAGTTAACGGTTGCCACAGGGGGTGGCATTGTACTCAAACAGATGAATTGGAGTTATCTACACCAAGGTTTAATTGTCTGGTTAGATGCACCTGTTCCTCTATTGATACAGCGTCTGCAAGACGATACCACACGCCCATTATTGCAAACAGCCGATCCAGCAGCAGCACTGCAAAATTTACTTGACAAACGGCGTCATTTGTATGCAGAAGCTGATCTCCACATTCCCATTAATGCCAGCGATACACCGGAAGTTATTACATCACAGATAATAGCGGCAATTCCTGCGGTACTCAAATAAAATTAAAGGAGTAGGTTGGGTCGAGGAACGAGACCCAACAAACAAAAACTCGATGTAAAACTGTTGGTTTGCACTTCGTTTAACCCAACCGACAAAAAATCATAACGAATCAACTATTCCCATTTATTTAGGATATCTTTGATTAAAACTTCTTTTAAGCAAACCTGAGCCACGACAACAATAGGAAGCGCCAGAAATAAACCAAATATCCCGAAAAATATAGCAAAAGCCATTTGAGACAATAACGTAACCGCTGGCAGCAAAGACACCTGTTTTTGCATAACCAGCGGGGTTAAAATATTACTTTCAATTTGCTGAATTATTACATACAAAACCACCACAGCTAAAGCTTTCCAAGGCGTATCAAGTAAAGCCAATGCCACAGGCGGAATTACACTTAAAGTCGGACCCAAATTGGGGATAAACGTGAATATACCCGCTAACAAACCATTCGCCAGTGGCAATTGTACCTGCAAAATCCATAACCCAAGCCCACTCAATATAGCAATTACTGTCATGTTAAAGAGAATACCGACTGCCCAACCTCCCAGAGTATCTTCACATTCATCGAGAATCTCCTGCATTCGGCGGCGATAAAAGGCAGGAAATAGAAGGATAAAACCTTTGCGGTAGGGTTCGGGATTGGCGAGTAACATAATGGTTACAACCACAACTAACAACATGTTCAAGACTACGCCAATTGAACTATAGAATATATCAAAAAAGTTGCCAAATAGTTTGGTTGCCCATGAGCGCAGATTTTGGGTAAAGACTTTCAATCCGCCAATATCCTCTAAAAGTCCATCGGGAACTAAATTTCTCACCCAGTTTGCCCATTCAGGAATTTGTTGTAATCCAATTGGAACTAAATCAATTAATTGCTGAACTTGATCAACAAATGGTGGTACAACCAGGACAAAAAAACCAATCATTAATCCGAGGCAAAAACCTACGGATATAATAATAGCGAAACTGCGTTTGAGCCGAAAGCGTAGCAGAAATCGCACCATTCGGTTAAGTGTAGTCGCAAAAACTACGGCAGCAAAGCCAAGCAAAATGACGGTTTTAATTTTCCACAGAATGTAAACCGAGATGATCAATAAGAACAATCCCAGTAATGAACCTATACGCACAAAGTTGCCTCCAGTCAAAGGTTAGATTAACCAAATTTATTTAGCGCAAGTCGGTTGAAACTAAATAGAATCCTTTTTCAGTCGTCTTTAGAGGACTTGAGCTTTTAGCCAGAGACTTGAATCTCTGGCGGGAACTCTTGGTATTTAACCAAGGATTCTAATAAATTACCCTAAATAGGGCAGAAGCGCTATATTGCTTCTTTTACCCAGAAGGAGAGATGCTTACCTCTGAGAGTTGTGGTAGCATCCCGATATTGGTGGTAGAAATGCCAGTATTGCTCAAACTCTAACTTTCCATAGACGATAAACTTGCCTCAGTATGCTTTGCTAAGGTATAACCGTTTATCAATAATAATGCTTTATGACATCCACTTCACTAACCGAACCAGCAATTGCTACTTTGGTACTGACAAACGCTGTCGAAAAAACAGGTCAACCAATCGCAGGACAGTTGCTTGAACAACGTCACAACTTATGGCATCTACTTCAAGATAGATTTCCCACAACGGCAACTGAGATTGAACTAACTGAGCAACAGCCCTTAAATGGCAATCAAGCGGCTCGCATCGCCAAACATATCGAAGAAGTCGCTCAAACAGACTCAGAGGTGGCTCAAAGCGTTCAAGCTATAGCAGATACCGTACAGTCTCAACCAAAGAGCCTGGATAAATTTACGAAGGTAGCTCAAGAAATTAAGATGGGAGTACAGGAACAGATTGCTAATAAAACAAATTTAGATTTATCCTAATACTCTTATTCCTTAATTTCTAGTGAGTCCACGTTATCGTTAGCGTTGGGAAACGTTGGCGCTGCGAGTGAAGTATCGTCCTTGGCGGTGAGTGAGGTATCTCAGATCCCCGACTTCTCAGAGAAGTCGGGGATCTTGCTTAGATATACTATAAAGGTGACATGCTCCCGTTGATTATCTTTGAGTATAGAGGAACACAAATGTAGTCCCCCAACAACTTCTTTGATAGAACTAGACAATAATGATAATTATTTGTGGACAGTGACTCATGTTAAAAACACCAACCCCTCGTCTGATTCTGGACACCTTATTTCCTCATCTCAAAGTCGCCGCAGCTTATGCTCGTCAAATTCAATCCCAGATTACCGCACGCCCCGATAAAGATAGACAGGATAACTTCTTTGCGGCGGCGCTGAGTGATGCTGATCTTTCGATTCAGACGATGGTGGAAGTGGCGCTGTTAGGTACATTTCCCCAGATTCGCTTTTATGGAGAAGAGTATGAGGACTCCTATAATACAAAGTATTTCCGGGCGATTGATCTGGGTGAGAAAGATGATTATTTAGTCACTCTTGATCCCATTGATGGAACTCAGTTTTATTTGGATGGACACTCGAATTACCACATTATCCTCACTGTGCTAAATTGGGATGAGTTTGAAGCCGCGATCGCGATTTCTCCAGCCCAGAATACCTATTACTATGCTTTACGCGGTGAAGGTGCTTTTCAGGGGACACTAGAGGATGAATTACAAGCCAGTCGTCCCTTAAAAATTGGTGCAACGAATCGGACAATTCTTTTGGGATGGGGAATGGAGTCACTCGCTCCGAAACTAAGAGAAGATTATCAGGTAATCGACATTGCCAACTCCTACTCAAAGGAACAACAAATCCCCAATGTGAATGGCATGTTGAGTGGTGAGTTAGCCGGTGCCGTACTCCGAGTCGGTAAATTTATTGATGGTGCTGCTTTAGCATTTTTGGCGCAAGAAGCAGGTTGTATTGTCACTACATGGGAGGGAACTCCTCCACCACCTCTCTATGCTTGTGAAGACTATCAACGCCCTGGACTAATTGTGGCTACCTCTGTTGATGTGCATCAAGATTTGCTCAAGGTTGTGCAAGAAGTGATGGGAACATGAGTAGGGACACGACGTGTCGTGCCCCTACAAATGGTGTTTCAACTTCTCAATTAGTAGCAAGTCTTGTAGGATAAGGTGTGTAGGCTGAGTTCGTAGTAGGCACTTTAGTGCCAGAGGCGCTAAAGCGCTTACTACAAACTCTAAATTCAGTGATATTGCTCTAAATTGAATTGCACTCGTTCAGCACGTCAAGCCGATGACACCATAAAAAGTTATCCTAAAAGAGTAGTGGTTTCTATATTTAAACTATGAGTGTTCTCATCTCACCCCTCTATAACTACGATATTGAAGACTTCGAGCTAGATCTAAAAAACCTGCGGGAATTGGATCGGCTGTGATAGTTATTAGTGATACTTCCGTCTTGACAAACTTAGAGATGTGGAATGTGGGATAAAATAATATTGATCGCCTAATTGGGTGGTTAATAAACTGCCCCAACCCGGAGAATTGTGAAAATGTCTGCAAGAGAACAACTTATTCAGGAAATTGCTCAAGCTCCAGATTTTTTAGTTGAGGAAGTTTTAGATTTTTTACTGTTTACTAAATCTCGTAAAAGTCCGACCAAATTTCATGACAAGCAAAAACAAATCCGTCCATTTGCCCTTTGTGCAGGAGAGTTTACAGTCCCCCCAGAATTTAACGATCCATTGCCTGATGAGATTCTTCGTGATTTTGAAGGCTAATTGTTCAAACAATGAAATTATTGTTAGATACTCACATTTTCCTCTGGTTTATCAGTGGTAGTCCTCAGCTATCAGCCACCTTTCGTGATACCATTCAAAATCCTAACAATGATGTTTATCTGAGTGTTGTCTCGTTATGGGAGTGTATCATCAAGTATCAACTCGGCAAACTCTTACTCCCAGAGTCTCCTGAAATTTATTTGCCCAAGCAACGGGAACGACACCAGATTGATAGCCTTGCTGTTGATGAGGCAAGTGTGGTTCAGTTGATCAACTTACCCTCACTACACCGCGATCCATTTGACCGATTACTGATCTGTCAGGCTTTACAGCAAACCAGACATTTCTAACACACGATCTGACCAAATTTTAGCTTGTTCGGCAACGTTCATCCGTTGTCCATCATCTGCCCAAATATTTGACCAGCCGAATTGCCAACGAGCCAGTTGTACTTGTAACTCAACTAAATCCGCAGCCTTTTCTATTCCAGCATCCATTGCTGTCCACTCGATGAAGAACTTGCTTTCTCTCATCAGATATTCGACAGTGTTACTACTAGCTCCACGCTGAACAAGAGATTTGATTCGAGCTAAGTTAGCAGCTAACCCACCTAAACGAGCTGACAAATCATCTTTTAGATACCGTTCGCGTAAAGCATTCCAGTCTTTCATACCCCTCCTAATAAGTTTTGAACAATTTGGGCAACCTGTTCCCGAATTTCAGGATTGAGAATTTCCATTGAACGATTATTTTGCCTCGGACGGATGTTGATCAGGGATTCGTATGTCACAGTTTGGGTATCTGGATACCAATCGGCTCCCCAGATATCTGCCTGCTGACTGCCATCTTCAAGCAATGCTGTTTCGCAATCTGCATGGAACTCTCCACCACCAGCGAGAATAGCACGCCGAATATCTACTGCCAACTTAATGTAAACACTCAGGGTTTCAAGCATTTCATCGATTTGCGCTTTCGTGGCGCGAGTACGGATGATGTGAATCATGCAAAATCCTTCTGAGTAAGCAGATCCATAGTTTATCAGGGAATTAGTAAAGTACAATTTTCGTTACATCCTGCATCTGCCACCCGGTTTACCCATGCTTTGTGACTACCTGGTACAAATCCTTACCGCCCGCGTCTACGATGTTGCCCAAGAAACCCCGCTAGAATACGCCCCCAATCTATCCACCCGCCTGAATAACAAACTCCTACTCAAACGGGAGGATATGCAATCCGTCTTTTCCTTCAAACTGCGCGGGGCGTATAACAAAATGGTACAACTCCCCCCCGATATGCTGGCACAGGGCGTCATTGCAGCATCGGCGGGAAACCATGCCCAAGGCGTCGCCTTGGCTGCGCGTCAGCTAGGCACCCAAGCGATTATCGTTATGCCCGTAACCACTCCCCAAGTTAAAATCAACGCCGTTAAAGCCCGTGGGGGAGAGGTGGTTTTGCAGGGAGAAACTTATGATGAAGCCTACGCCTTTGCCCGGAAACTGGAAGCCGAAAAAGGGTTAACCTTTATTCATCCCTTTGATGATCCCGATGTGATTGCCGGACAAGGTACGATTGGCATGGAAATTCTGCGCCAATATCAGCAACCTATCCATGCTATTTTTGTGGCAATTGGCGGAGGTGGATTAATCTCTGGAATTGCCGCGTATGTAAAACGGTTGTATCCTCACATTAAAATAATTGGCGTTGAACCCGTGGATGCGGATGCCATGTATCAATCTCTGAACGCCGGGAAACGGGTGCGATTGCCCCAGGTGGGTTTATTTGCCGATGGGGTGGCGGTGCGAGAAGTGGGGGAAGAAACCTTTCGCCTATGTCAACAATATGTGGATGAGATTATTCTGGTGGATACCGATGCCACCTGTGCCGCGATTAAAGATGTTTTCGAGGATACACGCTCTATTTTAGAACCTGCTGGGGCATTAGCGATCGCAGCGGCTAAAACTTATGTTGAACGTGAGCAAATTCAGGAACAAACCTTAGTTGCCGTTGCTTGCGGTGCTAATATGAACTTTGACCGTCTTCGCTTTGTGGCAGAACGGGCAGAGTTTGGTGAACGTCGCGAAGCCATTTTTGCGGTGACAATTCCCGAACAACCGGGGAGTTTGCGTCAGTTTTGTGAATGCTTAGGTAAACGAAATCTAACCGAATTTAATTATCGCATCTCTGCTGAAAACGAGGCACATATTTTTGTTGGTGTTCAAATTGCCAACCGCAGCGACGCCGCCAAGATGATAGAAGCATTTGAAGGGTGTGGATTCAAAACCGTAGATTTAACCGATGATGAACTGACAAAAATGCACCTACGGCACATGGTAGGCGGACATTCTCCCTTAGCGGATCATGAATTACTTTACCGCTTTGAGTTTCCTGAACGTCCGGGTGCTTTAATGAAGTTTGTTGGTTCCATGAGTCCTAATTGGAATATTAGCCTATTTCACTACCGGAATAATGGGGCAGATTATGGGCGCATTGTCGTGGGAATGCAGGTTCCGCCGCACGAGATGGAGGAATGGCAAGGGTTTCTGGATACTTTGGGTTATCGCTATTGGGATGAAAACCAGAATCCGGCGTATAAGCTGTTTTTGGGATAGTTATAGCGCTACGCGCTAGGGAATAGGGAATAGGCAATAGGCAATAGTGAAGACAAAAGCTTACCTTACAAGGAATTGACCCTTCGACTTCGCTCAGGGTCAAAGCGATTTGAATTGTTCTTCATTTGTCCTAACCTTAGTGCGTAGTTCTATATGACTAAAGATGTTGGGTTTCGGCGCGTCAACCCAACCTACAGGGATAGGCGATTCTACTGATTACCATAAACCATTAATTGGGCATAAAATCGTCGAGTTTTAGTTGTAAGTTGGGCAAGAGGTAAGATGTAATTGTATCTCCCAAGCGATATTTTTGCTGCTGATATGTCCGCCGAATGAGTTGGCATACTGTAAAAGTCGGTTGTTTGGGGTTGCCAATGAATTGCCAACCGCCTAAACCGCGAAAGTCTACAATCCAGAATTCGGAAATGCCTAGAACTGCATACTCTTCTACTTTTCTGGCATAGTCATCTTGCCAGTTGGTGCTAACAACTTCGGCAACGAGTTTGATGGTTTTGCCATTACAAATAATTGGCTCTTTTTGCCAAAGCGGTTCGTTGCTGAGTTCGGCTTTGTCTAAAACGATGACATCAGGGCGTAGTGCTGTCGCTTCAGCCGCTAGGGGTTTAATTAAACAACTTTTGGGAATTAGCGAGTTTAACTGATTACCAATCATTTCGGCATAGATTCTACCAGCAATAGTCCCAGCAACTTCTTCATGAGAACCCGTTGGTTCCATCACCTTTTTTATTCACATTTTATACCAGTGTCAACAATCAGCCAGGGATTCAAATCCCTGGCTCAAAGCTCAAGTCAGCTAAAGCTGACTGGATAAGAGTTTTAGTCCATTTTAATGGACTTTAGCTTTTAGCCCGGAGTTTGAACTCCGGGCTCCGGGTTCTGAATCATCGCTTCTCTAAAATGGCTCGCATATTTGGAATAGCAGCTGCAATCATTTCCGGTTTCACAGATGTCTGTTGCCAACTTTCTCGCTGCTCAAGCTGCTGTGACCATGTTTTTATGGATGGGTAATTGTCTAGAGATAAACCGAATTGAGGTAAGGAGGGAACCAATGTTCCCGCTACAATATCCGCTAGGGTAATTTGATTGTTTACAAAGTAAGACTGTCCCGCTAAAATATTTTCATAAAATTTGATGATCGTCGTTATGCGTTGCCGAGCATTGTCAATTTGATCAGGATTAACTTCCAGTCCAACTAATTGTTTCGTTAACGGAATCATCAGCGGCTGAAGTTCATTTACGGCGATCATTTCTACCATGCGAACCGTTGCGATCGCGTCAATTTCATTAGGCATCAATGATGGTGTTGGATACTTCGCCTCTAAATAGTCCAAAATGGCTAACGATTCAACAATCCGAAATCCGTTATCGATGACGACAGGAATTCGCTGAAGCGGGTTAATAGCGGTGAAATCCTCACTCAGATGATCTCCATCTAAATTCACCAAAATTGGCTCAAAGGGAATTTGTTTTTCCAGTAATGTCACCCAAACGCGGCGAGGATTAACAGAAATTGGATTGTAGTAGAACTTTAGCATTAGAGTAATTGTTGGGATTTTCAACAATCATAACCTATTTTGTTGTGGTTTTTATTGCTTCTTTAAAAATATTTCCTGTTATTGCCATTCCCTTGGACGATAGCACAGGATGTAGTTGCTGAAAGAAAGCATCTTCTATCTCAGAAAAGGTAGTCATTCCGTAAAGACTAACATACAAGCATTTCTGCTTATTTGCTTTTCGCTTTTCGTAGTACTTTTTGATAAACCATGTTTTCCCCGCTCCCCATTGCCCTTTGAGTAAAACAGCAAACAGAAAGTTTGCTCTCATTCTAGCAATTTCACTCGTCAGATGTCATTCATATTTAATTGAAATAGAGTTGGGCGCGATCGCACAAGCATGAAGGAATAGCAAGGGTTCCTGAATGCGCTGGGTTATAGCTATAGAATTGTGTTGGTTGTGAATCATGAGATATTGGGTTGAGGTTGCTTAAACCAACATATCTAGTTATAGTGTTAGAGCTAAGTCTGATTGACTACTGAATACATATTTATAGTATTGTGTCAACTACGTTTTACACTGACTGATACTATAGGATATCGCTATGGGGATCAAACGCAACATCTGGCATAAACGCTATTTTGGTGCTAATGGGATGAGCCGCGAAGCGATCGCGTAGTTATTGACTGGCAAACAACTGATCCACTAATTTCAGATTTATTTGAACAACTAACGTCATAAAAGGTTACAATCAAACTTGTGTAATTCAAGCCTATATTTACCCGGTTCACCTGGCATATTGTGTATGACAGGTGGTTGACTAAATGTAGGTTTTCCAATTAAATTAGAAGTTTCGTGCAATCAAACACAGTTCTCAAGCCGACAACAATTACAGCCCCATCCATTCGGAAAGAAGAGTTACCCTTTACTCTTCAAGACTTGAAAGCGGCAATTCCTGCCTATTGTTTTGAACCTTCTGTCTGGAAGTCTCTCAGTTATTTCTTTCTAGACATTGGCATCATCGCTGGATTTTATGCCATCGCCTATAAACTAGATTCCTGGTTCTTTTTCCCCATCTTTTGGGTACTGCAAGGAACCATGTTTTGGGCGTTGTTTGTGGTGGGTCATGACTGCGGTCATGGCTCTTTCTCTAAGATGAAATGGTTGAATAATCTGATTGGACATCTGTGTCATATTCCCATCCTGGTTCCCTTCCATGGGTGGCGCATCAGTCACAGAACTCACCATGCCAATACGGGTAGCCTGGAAACCGATGAAAGTTGGTATCCAGTATCTCAGACTAAGTATGAACAAATGCCGTGGTATGAAAAGCTATTCCGCTATAATTTACCATTGCTAGCTTATCCCATCTATCTATTTAAGCGATCGCCTGATCGCGAAGGGTCTCATTTTACGCCTGATAGTCCGTTATTCCGTCCCTCAGAAAAATGGGATATTGTCACCAGTTCAGTTCTCTGGGTGCTAATGGTTACCTTTTTAGGTGGACTGACGTTTCAGTTCGGTTGGTTATTTCTGGTGAAATACTACCTGGTTCCTTATGTGGTGTTTGTAATCTGGCTAGATTTGGTCACGTTTATGCATCACACTGAACCCGATATTCCCTGGTATCGGGGAGATGATTGGTATTTCCTGAAAGGCGCATTATCAACGATTGATCGGGATTACGGCTTTATTAATCCCATTCATCATCATATCGGGACTCATGTGGCGCATCATATTTTCTTGAATATGCCCCACTATCACTTGAAAACGGCAACCGAGGCAATTAAACCCGTGTTAGGCGAGTATTATCGCTGCTCAAATGAGCCAATTTGGAAGAGTTTTATTCGTTCTTACTGGGCTTGTCATTTTGTTGCGGATCAAGGATCTCCCGTTTACTATGAATCACCCAGAAATCCGCGAGCCAACTAAAGGCTAAAATACGGATTCACTCATTTAACCAATCAGGAAATTTTAACGATAGAGAAGATTAACAACGTAATTGTTATCTTCTCTATTTCCCTGATACGTTACTATAGTATTCCTATTTCACTTTAATTGTGTCCACCTACTTATATGTTAAAAACTGATCGCGTCTAGCCCCAGTAAGCGCAACAGGTTATCCCACTCCTGTTGGTTCTCCCGTCCAGCTAACATATTCAGCGCCTCGTAGGAAAAGCCATTTTGGACATAAAGTATCGCTTGTTCCTCTCGTGTCGCCGCCCCCAACAGTTCCCCTAACTTTGAATCAATATCTTTCCGTTTCACCCAAGCAAACGTCGAATCCTTTTGTGCCGGAGTTGTCGGCGTACAATACACATCAACATGCAAAAACGAACGATACCACTCACCCTTGTCCAACGCCGCCGCTGTCGTCGGAAGCACAATAGAAATAACTCCCGGTATTCCAGTCAGGGATAACGGCATTTCATAGACTGTCTCACCCCGTCGAGTTTGCAGAGAAAACTTAGCTGAACGAATAGACTCCGGTGTATAAGGCACATAAAACCAAAACGTGGGATGTTCTTGAGTCGTAAATCCCCAGCGCAATTGTTGGTCTGAATCCGCCGACTCTTGAGTAACTAAAACCAAAGGCGTCAGAGGTTGCTGGATATCCGGACAAGGACCACGACTTCCGGCGGGAACAGTTCCCTCTGGTGCATCATCCCCAGGATTTGGCGGGGGTTGTTGTGCATAACCTTCTCCTGGGATTGACTGTGCTTGTACTGGCGTTACGCTAATCATCGCAAAACTCATTGCCCAAGCTAGTGCAAAAAGGCAGAAGGCAGGAGGCAGAAGGCGGGAGGCTTTTTGGTTTATGTTAACGGGTAGGTATTTGAAGCCGGGATGTAGTAGTAGTCTATTAAATAATTTTTGTTGGGTCAGCATTGTCTTAAAAATTGACTATTATTCTACTCTTCTACCCTTTTCTCCTAGAATAAACGATCGCGCCGCCACTTGTACCCACTATCGCCAAGGCTGAGGGAACCAGGGGTATCCAAATGCCTTGGGTAAACAGGTAATAACATCCTCCATATAGAATAACCAAAGCCATGGCGCTGGCGATCGCGACATGGATGGGTGAGTTTAACCGCCAAGCCAGTATACCTGCCACACCAGACCAACCCCCAATCCATAAGATATCTCCCCAAGGCGGTAGGATGGTTAACAATGGTCGTCCATCTAAAACCGCACTGAGGATTTGACTCACCATTTGGGCATGGAGAATCACCCCTGGAATTTGTTGAGCCGGGGAATTATCTTGACTATAAGGAGTGAGAAAATAGTCATTGGATTGGGAGTGATGCGCCCCAATCAAAATAATCCGATTTTTCACCAGTTCGGGTTGAACCTTATCCTGGAGAACATCGGTTAGGGTAACAATAGGGGCAATTTTGTCAATCGAACGATAGGAACGGTAATTCAGTAAGATTTGATTTCCCCAGGTATCGGCTTTTTTATACCCTCCCATTGGGGCTTTTAAGCGATAGTTTGTAGTCAGCGCTTTTTTTCTTCTACGAACCCAGATTTCAGGTTGAGTCAACTTAGGGGTAATGCCTTCAGCTTTCAGATAATGAGTCGCTAATTGAAAGCTAAGGGCGTAGGGTGTTGTACAGGGAGACGTCGCCGGAACCCCCATTGATAAAAGATGGCGACGCACAATACCATCGGAATCCGGCAGAACATTGCTAAATCCTAGTCGTTCTCTGGGTATACCTGGTGGAGGTGAAATACTCGAATAGTCATCCCCTGGTATGCCGATATGACAGATAGTAAAAAAACGGTCATCTTGACGCAAATAAGCCTTTAATTGAGCCAGTTTTGGTTGATAATCGGGGGGATCACGAAAAATATCCAAGCCAATAACTCTAGGTTGATAAGCTTCCAGTTTCTGCACCAGTTTATAGAACGCTTCATCGGAAAGTGATCCGCGTCTATTTTCCTGTTCCGGTAACTGCAAATCCTTGTCTGTAATCGTCACCACCAAGAGACGGGAATCGGGTGCTTCATCGGGGCGCGATCGCATAACATAATCATAGGCTTTTAACTCCCAAGGTTGTAGTAGTCCAAGATACCGGGTGACGATAACCAATCCTGTTACCACGACACTTGTCATAAACGCAGGTTTAATGCTTCCCTGATTTCTTCGTTTCCGGGTTTTCTTGTCCTCTTTTCTGCTGCGATCATCCAGCCAATCCTGCCAACTGGGAGGAATCGCCGCCGGATTTTGGCAAATCAAAGGTAACCAACTCGCACCCGGGAAATCATTCTCTAATCCCTGCAATTTTTCCCTGGCTTCACGTACTGCTAAATAAAAGGATTCACCTCTCGAAAAAGCCGTCAGAAACTCTTTTAAAAAGTCCTGTGCCACTTGATCCGGTACAGGTTCCCGCATGACAATCATTTGCGGGATGTGTAAACAGGCGAGTTCTCGTGCTAATCCCAAGCCATCACAAGAGTTAAAAATCGCGATCTTTAAACCCCGAACAATAGATTTACTCAAAGCATTTTTAAGCTGAGATATCGTTAAACTCTCGTTTTGATTAATAAATAATTTGCCAATTTCACCATCAGCTTGGCTAGCACTATGTCCAGCAAAAAACAAAATATCCCAGCCGCGTTCATGCCACAGTTGGGCATTTAATTCTCGGCGGCTAGGTTCGACTAAAAAGGAAATTTCGGCATCTGGCAATTGTTTAAGCAACTGTCGATCCGCTTCAACATCAATCCCCGTGCTATTGCCGAGAATTGCTAAAATTCTAACTCGTTTAGCAGACAACTTATCAGGTGTTTGGCTTTTTTCATAGTTTATGGCACTGACAGCAATTTCGGCGTGAGGATAATCCTGAAAAAAACTCCAGAGATGCCAGGGAATTTTTCTCAGTTGATTATCTTCCGTTTCAATAATCACCCGAATTTCATCGGTATGAGCTAAATAAAGCCGTAATTTCTGGTCGATGGTTCTAAATTCATCCGCGTTAAACCAGGTGTTAATGTGGTTTTGTAATTCCTGACAGACATTATTGAAATCGGCATCGGAAACTTGGGTAATATCACCATCATCAATTTCAAAGTCTTCATCAATGAATGAAGAGTGACGCCCCATCCGATTCTGATAGCGTTCCGGATTTTCTTGCGCTAAGGATTCATAGAGTAACTCGTATAGTAATTGCCAACGGCGGTAAAGTTCGAGAATTGCGGGTGCTGGCGGTAAGCTTCCCGTCAATTGTATTGGGTGAGGATGATCCGTTTCCCGCAGTTGAGCGATAACAACAGGAAAACCGTTGTACAAGTCACCATGTCCCAGGTTTAAGACAACTAGCTTACTCATTTCCCTCAGAAATAATTAAGGTAGAAGGGTTGTAGGGGCGGGTTTTACCGATAACGTTTTTGACAAAACCGATAACTGAACTAAACCCGCCCCTCTAGGTAACATCTAATCGCTTGCGTTCACATAACCGCTCATCACTATTCAATTGGAGCAATTTCACCGTTGTTCGTCCTTCCGGTGTTAACCCATTAATTGTTACCTTATCCCCCACAAAATGTTCAAACCATTGCTGTTTACGGGGGTTAAATAGGAAACTAAATTCTCCCGTTTGTGGATCAAAAGAACCCAGGTCAGTTCCTTTATGACGATTACAACGCCAACAGGTAAACGCTAGATTATCGGCATCGGTTTTACCTCCATGTTTTTCGGGAATTACGTGGTCAATTTCATGGGGAAAGAAGGAAACATTATTAGGCAATAAACAATACTCACATCTGTAATTAGCTCGTTCTTCAACCAAGCGACGCAGTGCAGCCGGAATATAGGTACTACTCATATTGTACGAGTCAGATGGGGTAGACTCCCGGCTTTGAGCATCACGATTATATGTTCGATGCGCTCATATTCATCAAGTTCTTGTTGTTCTGAAGGAGTGAGTTCTCCCGCTTTACTGCGTACTAGCAAAGTTTTTAGTCTTGTCTGCATTTCCGGAGTTGGGCGGAAGGCGAGGATTGCTTCTGGCGTGGGTTGGCTTGCCAGGAAATTAAGAATATAGTGATAGATGTGAGCAGGGAGTGGCGGCTGCTGGAGACTGAGTGCTAGCAGTTCAGGTAAGCGATCGCCTACCTGTACCAGTTGCTCTTTTAAGTCGTCTGGGACTTCAAGGGTAATTTTTGCCACGGGGTAGCTTGTATCAAAAACACTTTACTCTAGTTTAGAGCCTGACCCTGCAATTAACCTCTCCATCGGTGCTTTATTGGTTTACTCAAACGCTAAATTCTTCGGTCACGCTCACACCATCCAACACCACTTGGATACTGAAACCTTTCCCATCAGGAACTTTAAAGCGTTTCAGTTGAATGTAGTTATCTTGAGTACGCGATCGCACCTCCTGTATAATGTTCCCAGATTGGGCGCGTAAAATCAACTGGAGATTGGCGGGTAAGTAGGTTTCCCCAGCCGCTGGGTGTAGCTGGATACGGATACCCACCTTGTCATCAGCTTCCTGCATTAAGCCCACCAGCAGCGTCAAGGGTTGAGATTCCAATTCCATTCCTAAATCAATTAGCTTGACACCCTTAACCGATGCTTGTGTCAACTCGGAATTCTTTCTGAATCCCCAGGCTAAATTGCCTGATTCTGTACCGAACAGGCTATCCAGAGATTGCCAACCCGCCTCAAAGAGATTTTCAAACCATTGGCTTAATGTGACTGAAGGTTTGACGGGTTCAGGCTGTTGAATTTGACTCAGATGAGTGAGTACATCTTCGATGGGTTGTAATTGGTGAATATGGACTTCATTGGCTACGGTTTGAGTAAAGCCTAACAATGTGGCTTCTCCGACGGATTCATCAATTTGCACCAGGATATAGCCAATGCGTTCGGCTGATACTTCAGGGGGAATCAAACAGATTTGCTGGTCTTTTTTCAGGGGACGACATTCTAAGCGTCCTTTTCCAGTTACGTCTAAATCGGCGACATCGACACAGAGGCGCATCACGGGATTCCAGCTATCTCCTGCTGTCAAGTCTGTGGCTATTCCCATCATTTGCAAGTAATCATTGACTGCACAAACGGCTAGGGTATTGAGATAAACTTGTTCCTGCTTTTGGGGCGTTGGTTGTTGTGTGGCAAACTGTTGCGCTGTCTTTTTAGCTACCTGAGTAATCGGTATTAATACGAATAGTGATGGGACTATTAGTCCAGAAAAAGCTGGCGATATCATTATTGACTCAAGAGGCGGTATTGTTTCTGCTGGAGAATTACAGGCTAGTTCTGATGGAGATGGAGGGGAGATCACTCTTATCGCTCAAGATACTATTACGACAGGAAACATTTGGTCTGTTTCTTTTTCTGCCAATAGTGGACAGATTCGGCTCATTAGCCATAATGGCGCGATTGATACAACCGCCGGAACTATAGCTTCCTTTTCCAATGATGGAACAGGTGGCGATATTTCATTTATGGCTCAAGAGGGGATCACGACAGGAGATATTAACTCTTTTTCTGTCTCTTCCCATAGTGGTCAGATTAGTCTTACTAGCAATAATGGGAGAATTGATACAACGGCTGGGGAGTTAAATGCCTCTTCAATTGAGGGGAATGGGGGGAATATTTGGCTCAGTGCTAATGGGACGATTAACACCGCCGATATTTTGGCTCCTTCCTTCTCCTCCAATAGTGGTCAAATTCGTCTCATCAGTAACAGTGATGCTATTGACACGA
>NZ_JAVJUO010000150.1:0-20416 GCF_040220555.1 Coleofasciculus sp. C1-SOL-03 | reverse complement strand
GGGTGTCGGGTGTCGGGTGTCGGGTGTCGGGTGTCGGGTGTCGGGTGTCGGGTGTCGGGTGTCGGGTGTCGGGTGTCGGGTGTAGGGTGTAGGGTGTCGGGTGTAGGGAAAAATTGACGCTTCGACTCCGCTCGGTGTTGACACTTGTATAAGCGACTATGTATTCCGCTGGGTGGTGTTTCGGTATCCTTACTGATCTTTGGTAGCCTAGATGATAGTGTTGTATAGCAAAAGGCAGAGGGCTCCAGGGCAGAAGGCTCCAAGGGAAAAGATTGACTGGTCAAGGTTTGGCACATTTTGCTGTGTCCTAATCGCCTTGGCGACTGCTATAGCTCCCCAGGCGCTGGAAGGGTGGCTATGTTGGTTCAATCCGCAATCAGTCGGTGAGCAACTTCTGGACTTTTGGAACTCGATGTGTCCGCCGTCGCCCATTCAGTCATCGCTGGGATTGGGTTAAGTTTAAACTATGTGACGCATAATAGAGGGCTACAAAATTGTTAAATAGGTTTCCGTTGGACTGATAGGTAAGGGCTTCAGCGTTTGATTTTGTATGTCTAATTCTAAACCCAAAGATTCTAAAGGTATCACGCCTAAAAGCGGATCGCCACCGCCGGGTAATTCCAAACACTCGAAGGTTCCTTCTCGCCCAAACATTGATAGTTTGGCATCTTGGAAAATTCGGGCTTTGCCAATCCCCATTGCTGTGGCTACGTCTACTTCTTTGAGGATTTTTAGTCCCAATTTAGCGATCGTATCTGGTGGTAAACACAAGGTTGTGGCTCCTGTATCTACCAATACATTTTCCAGTGTGATTGACCGAATTTGCTCTTCTGGCATCACCCCAGCTTCTACCAAAATTTGGTCAGCTCGATTCACGATTGTTAGCGTGGTGAAAACTTTTCCCATGGGATTGCTACTTTGAATTGGCATGGTTTATTTCTCCTTTCAATTCGGAGTTTTTGTTCAGTTATACCTATTGCCTGTACAGGGTATGTACCAGTTTCTTCATCAGGTATATAGACGAATAGGGGCGATTTCTGCCCAGAGTTGGGCATCCTGTTCTAAGTAGTCGGACAAAAGAAAACGGCACTGTATCAAGTGCAAGTAAATCACCCTCAAACCCTTACTGTTCCCTGTTCCCCGTTCCCTGTTCCCTCACTCCTAGACTAGAACGTAAATGTCGTTCGCAATACACCAACTAAAGCTGTATCATTATTCCCATCACTTTCTGGATTAAACAGAACAAATGCTCCCGGCGTAATACTGACGTTATCACTCACCTTAAAATTGTAAAACGCCTCCAAATGGTACGGCGTTTCTCGGTCAACACCCGGTTCCGTTAAATCAGCTTCGCCATCTGCTTCTACCCGATGCAACGGTTGTCCAAAAATTAGACCTGCCGTATTTCCTTCTTTAAATAAGTCTTGGAAATGTAACCCCGCCATCCAAGTCGTGAAATCAGACGATGCATCCGCACCCGCTACCGCATCGACAAAGAAATAAGCACCGTAACCCGTCAGCGAAATTTTCGGAGAAATACGCCAGGTTGCAGTCGCACCTAAGGAATTAACGTGAACGGGTGTATTCAAAATACCGCCAACGATGGGATTACCATCAGCATCAACGGTGCGGTTAGGAATATTCAGCGGATTGGAGGAAAATCGAGTTAATCCTAGACCCATAATATTCAGGTCATGATAACTATAAGCATAGTTCAAACCAATATCAAACTGAGAACTGGGTTTAACCGTAAGCTGCGCCGATGCAACAGTACTCCCCCCAAAGAACCCTGAACCCAAGATATTAGTCGCCCCTTGTTCCGGAATCGCCGCATTGACGCTACCGTATAACGCCCGCAGATCAATTGCATCGGAAATCCCCCAAATAAACCCGACAGCCGAGGCTAAACCGGTTTGGGAGGTTCCCCCAGATACCCGTACAACAGGGTTCAATGTGGCAAATCGGGAAATCGCCCCCTGTGCTTCACTGGAAAAAGGAATAATCGCGGGAAATGCATCCGAAGCTTCTGCGGCGGTTCCCGCAAATAGAGTTAAGTTGTTGACTCCGGATGGGAAAATGTAGAGGAGTTTATAGAGTTCAACGTCATTAGAACCCGCACTATCGTTCAAGTCTTGGGGGTTAAATTCGGGAAACTGGGGTTCAAAACTGAGTTTCGTCGATCCTTCACTTAAAAAAGCGTCTCGTCCGGGAAATAACGCCCCTTGAACGCTACCCGCCCCGGTGATATCACCACCAAAATTATAGGCTTGTAACCCCGTAATCAGTAAATCTTGACCCGTAAAACTGGTATTCAGGTTCAAGCGCACTCGGTCAGCCAGAATAATATTCGCATCTTCATCCTCGCTAGTTGCACCAACGAGTGAGAAAATAACTTCACCATTTAATTTAGTGGTTGTAGAAAACTGGTTATCTTCTAAAAAGGCGACTCGTCCTTCTAAATTATCAACTCTTGCGCCCAGGGTAGCGAGTTCAGCTTCAAATTCCTCAATCAGTCGCCGTAATCTGACTAATTCACTCTCATCAACTCCTGTCCCCACAATTAACCGTTCAATTTGTTGCAAACAAGCATTTAATCCAGCCGCAAACTCGTAGCGAGTCAGGGCGCGGTTCCCCCGAAATGTGCCATCAGGATAACCTGCAATGCAACCATACCGTTCTACTAAACTTCTCAGGGCTTCATACGCCCAGTCTCCCGGAGACACATCGGAGAGTTGAGAGACTGATGTCACTTGTCCCATCGGGGATGACTCAGAATCGAGGCGTTCTAACATCTCTGAGACAGAGGTGATTGGGGAGTTATTAGCCTCTGACTCTTGTGCTATTTGTAGATGAGTCGGTTGATCCGTTGTCCCCGTCTGATTCAGAGGTGTCGTGGATAGAGGCGTAGGATCGCTAAGTCCAACGTGGAGAGTATTAATGGGATGAGTAGCTTCCTCTAGAATCGTAGATTCTAACTCAGTTGTCTGGGCAATAGCAGGATTGGCATCCCAAGGAATAGCACCAGCAATTAGGCACAATAGACCTATTTTCCCCCAAAATCTTAGGTGATGTTGATTCACGATTAGTTCCTCACACAAAATGTCTGATCCTTCTTGGTTTGCCTGAACCAAACCCTGTAAAGTCTTACTATGTCTAGTATAAAAGAGCAAAGGTTGATCACAGCTTCATTTGGTGATTAATTTTGCCGTTGTGTTGAACTAGCACTGTATAGAACGACAAGGCTATCGATGAGGACAAAGGAACTGTTGTAGAGACGTTCCGGCGGAACGTCTCTACTAAATGATGTGTCCTAACCGCTATGGCGGTTGCTATAAAAGTAAAGATAAAATATTACATAGCAGAAAGCTGCCTGGGATAAACCAGGCAACTTCCGACAGGCAATCTTATTGATCCCTGAGTGAAAAGCTAATCTAGGCGGGAGCCACTTGCACAATCAGCGATCGCTTATCAAAAGACTGGACTTTCCCCGCTTCGCCAAGATCATCAATTACACGTTCTAGCAGTTCCCGGGCGCGATCGCGATGCTGATGTTCTCGTCCTCTCAGACGCACCTGAAACTTGACTAAATTACCTTTATCCAACCACTTAAGCGCTCTTTTGATGCGTAAGCCGTAATCGGAGTCACCCACATTGGGACGTAACTTGACTTCCTTGAGCGTTGGTTTAGAACTTTGGCGTTGACGCTTTTTCTGCTGGTACTGGTGTTTTCCGTAGTCTAAAACCTTTGCCACGGGAGCGTCTTTACGTTGAGAGACGACGACTAAATCCAGACCTGCATTCTTAGCGACTTGCAGTGCCTCACGGGTATCTGTCAAGCCACGATTGTTGTTTTCATGGTCAATCAACAAAACCTGAGGTGATTTGATTTTATGGTTAATCAGTTGTTTCTGTTTCTTAGCGATAAGACTTTCCTCCTAAGTTCAACATCCCACTAGCTGACCTTGATCAGGCTAACCCAATGCTGATCACCTCACATCCCGCTAAGGTTTGAGAAATGTTGTCGGCGATTAGACATTAGCAGGTAGTAGGAACGTTTTCTACACCGTAACACTAATATGGGATGAATGCCACGCTTAATTAAGCACCCATCTCACCAACCGCCTTGGGTTAAAGCTAGGAGGGAACGATCTGAACAACCAATGCTCGTCGATCAAAAGACTGAACTTTGCCAACTTCACCCAGATCAGCCACCACGCGCTCCAGCAATTCAGTGGCGCGATCGCGATGTTGATGTTCCCGACCCCGCAGACGCACCTGAAACTTTACGGAATCGCCTTTGCTTAACCATTCAACAGCTCGATTGATGCGTAAGCTGTAATCAGACTCGCCCACATTCGGACGCAGTTTAACTTCCTTGAGCGTTGGTTTAGAGCTTTGGCGTTGGCGTTTCTTTTGTTGGTACTGATGTTTCCCATAGTCCAAAATTTTTGCCACGGGAGCATCTTTACGCTCAGAGACTACCACCAAGTCCAGACCTACATCTTTCGCCAGTTGGAGAGCATCACGAGTATCAGTCAAACCGCGATTGTTATTCTCATGATCAATCAACAGAACCTGAGGAGACTTGATTTGACGGTTGATTCGTTGCTTGTCTTTGTTAGCTATAATACATTCCTCCTAGAACTTGATATCTTACAGGCTAACTCTTCTTTAGGATAGCGCAAGCCTGACTAATTGAAACCTCTCTCGGTTACGCTTGATGCCAACTGGGACATTCCCCTGCGTCTTTATCTTCCTTCCCCAGTTACTGCCTCAACAACAGCCGAATAGCGATGAGCTTGTTTTCGGCGCAAATGCCCTCTTTCCTGAAATTAGGGACAATCACGTCTTCGCCATATTTACTTAATCGCCAATTAAATATATACTCAATTAACATAACAAGCAACTCACGAAATCAAAAGGTTCAGAGTGCTCATGATATGGAAATCTCTCAGCAAAATTGTCCTCGGCATCCTGATTGGCATGATGGTCTTGAGTGGGTATCCTCTAGCGGCTAATGCCCAAACTGACCCGGCTGAATTAGCCAAAGCCGTCCAGGAAGTTGAGTACCTAGACGCAATGCGGTCTGGTTTAGCCTCTACCCTGGAAGGTCAAACCGAGGAACCCACCCTCCAGACGATGCAACAAGTCTGCAAGCCGGTGGGGATGAAAGCCAAAAAACTTAGTCAAGACAATGGCTGGCTAGTGAAACAAATCGCGACTAAATACCGTAACCCTGCCCATGCTCCAGATAATCTTCAGTCTAAAATGGCACTCGCTCAGTTGGAAAAGAATCCTCAGTTAATCGGCTTTTGGCAACGGGAAACGCTCAATGGCGTTTCAGGGACACGCTACTATCGGCGGATTAATGTAGAAGCCAGTTGTCTTGCTTGCCATGGTGCGAAAGATTCCCGTCCTGAATTTGTCCAACAAAACTATCCTCAAGACCGCGCCTTTGACTTTAATGTTGGTGACTTACGAGGAATGTATGCCGTATTTCTACCTGATGTTCAGCAAGGATTACAAGAGGCGCTAACTCCTTAAGCTGTTAAGTTTGTCATTTGTCATTTGTCATTTGTCTAACCCTATTTATCCTTTGAATCAATCAAAAATGGCACAATCAAAACTTAAAAACTCAAACTCCACAATCGTTATCTGGTGTGGGATGCGACGATGGCTATCGAGGCTACTGTTACTGGGTGCATTTGTCCTGCTGATGGTTATCGGTTGGGGAAGCCTCACCCCTTTCTCAGCCATTGCTTCAATCCGCCAAATCGAAGAAGCCCCCGGACAAATGCTGTATCAATCCCGCCATACCTTGCAAGATGAAACGGGTCAATCTTGGCAAGTTGTATTATTCAAACGGGTGAAAGCAGGTAAACCTAAAGACATTAGCCTACGTTTGGTTGGTTTTCCTGGGATGGCAGAATTTGCTCACCCCCAGCCTTTAAAGATTACGACGAATACGGGTAAAGTCTTAAAGGTTGAGGATTTGTTCGCCGACCAATCCCCAGGGGCGAATGTGGGTGAGTATAATATCAAGGACGTGTTGTCTGAGTTGCCGACAGCTACAGGAATTACACTGTCTCTACCGATGAAAGGCGATCGCACAACCGCCCTCAGTGTTCCCGCTGTTGTCATCTTGGAATGGCAAACTGTGGCGACGGAGTAGCCGCAGGAAAAAAACGGAGTCACAATAGAGAAAACTTCTCATCAAAACCGATGGGAGGAATCCTCGTTGAATACGGGAGGAAAAATTATGACCCCTCAATCAACCGCCACATTTACCTCCGTTTATGGTCCAGTGACATCTTGGCGCTACGGGCGATCGCTGGGTATTGATCCCATTGGAGTCCAATCAACTTGTTCATTTAACTGCGTCTATTGTCAGTTAGGGGAAATTCAAGTTCGCACCAGCCAACGTCACGTTTTTGTCCCTACCGAAAAAATTATCCAAGAGTTACACGCCTTTGCGCCTTGGGATGTTGATGTAGTTACCCTCAGTGGTAATGGTGAACCGACTCTAGCCCTAAACTTGGCGGAGATTATTTCTCAGGTTAAGGAAATTACAAAAAAACCTGTCTTGGTCTTGACAAATGGTACGCTCTTAGGTGATCCAGACGTGCAGGCGGCGTTATCCTTGGCGGATAAAGTCTCAGTTAAACTTGATGCGGTGAATTCTGATCAACTACGGCGTGTTAATCGTCCGGTTATGGAACTCGATTGGCAGAACATCTGGACAGGTATTCAGGCGTTTCGTCAGGGATATTCAGGACATATAGGACTACAAACAATGCTGTTAACCCCACCGAATCAGTCCAGTCAAGACACTTACATCGAATTAGTGCGATCGCTACATCCCGATGAAATTCAACTCAACACCCCCACTCGCCCTAAACCCTTAACCCATCAACTGGATGGACGGGGTAATCATACTCCTACCGAATCACGTCCCTATCCTGTACAACAATTAAAACAAGTGAGTGGCAATGTCTTACAAGCCTTTGCCGCTAAAATACAGGATGCAACCAATATCCCCGTTCGATGCGCTCCGCGTTGAAAAAGTTTTGAGTGTGTAGGGGCGGGTTTAGGGACTTCCGTCTCGCTGTTAATGATAACGTTTTGTTCAAAACCCGCCCCGACTGAGTTAAAGCGTTGTGGAAATCTTTAACAAAGGACAAATGACCAATGACAAATGATAAAGAACCAATAACCAATGACATTCCTCCTGGATATCTAAATATCATGGGATACGTTGACGAGTCAGAAGTGAATGGTCCTGGCTGTCGCGCTGTGGTTTGGGTGCAAGGATGTAACCGAGAATGTGCAAGCTGTTTCAATCCAGCCTCTTGGTCTTTTGAAATTAATCAGTTAATTGCTGTTGATGAATTAGCCGATAAAATTTTGTCCAATCCCCATAATCAAGGCGTCACCTTTTCTGGGGGAGAACCCTTTTGGCAAGCACCAGCCCTAGCGCAGTTAGCCAAGAAACTCAAAGCGGCGGGGTTAAATGTTATGTCCTTTAGTGGATTTACGTTCGGGGAACTGCAATCAGCCGATGCTCCTCCAGGCGCACAAGTGTTATTAGGACAACTGGATATTTTAGTCGATGGTCCCTTTGTTGAATCCTTAGCCATTAATTCTCCCGATTCACCCGTCTCATCTCGAAATCAGCGTGTTCGGGTATTCAATCCGGCATTAAAAGACCAAATTACCTGGGCGTCTGATCAAATGGAGATTCATATCCTCAAAGATGGTAGCCGCATTGTTACAGGTTTTCGAGGTCAAATGAATTTGAGTGAAGGATAGATAAGTAGGGTCTACGGAGATTAAGGATTTTGAAACCCGCGTCGGCGGGTTTTGTTTGTGTAGCTGCGGTTTTAACCGCCAAGCTTAAGTAATTTTCCCCATTTTTTTATATTGTTATGTAACAATATATTAATAATACAGCCTGTAAAAATAATTCAAGATTTCAAGTTTGTTGAATTATAAATAATATCTCGAATAGATAAAAATTTTATTCCTTTAAGGCTTTGAGTATGCCCTGCCATTGAAGCCGTAAAGGTTAAGGAAACGTATAGATTAAGTTAATTTACCTAGGATTTTTTAAAGCCATCTTGCCTCAGGACTAATCTGAACTTTAGAAAACTGAGTCTTTTGTAAAGCTTTGTCTAAACCTCACCTGAAATAGTCACTTCATCGGCGAGTCCTCTAGACAAATATACGGAAGTAAGTTAGCCTGTATTACAGGTTGTCTAACGTGTAAGACGATACCAAAAAACTCAACTCTGACTGCTCAGGAGTCAAATGTTGCTCAACCAATCAACTGCACCGTTTAATTCTCCCTGAAAAGAGTTGAATCAAGTAGGGACTTCTACCACTCGCGATTGACTAATTTTGAATCTCTAAGGCTTTGGATGACTGAATGCACCAACGGCTTCATTGCATAACGCTGAAGGACTCCAAGCTTAATTGTAGGGATACAGGGTGTTTATGAATCAGACCAGCATCTACAATTCCAGGTCTGATATCACTCAGAACGCTGTAGTGATTGCCCCCTGTTTACTGTCCTAATAGAGAAATTTCAAAATCTTATGAGAGTTGGCAAAGGTAGTCTTTTGCAGACAAAAAACTTTGTCTAACTAAGGTTTCAGGGTGATGTTCCCTTCAAAAGCGGCTGAAGTCTAACGCGGGTATAAAACACCGACACTATTAGACATTCCCGACTTTTGTTAATCCCTTAGTCATAGCAGGAAACCGATGACGGCTAGACAAATTCCCTCTGTAATCTCAACTCCAACGCTCTCTTCCCTAGAGCAAGTTCGGTCTCTTAGAACCTTACAGCGATTTCAGTTTAGCGGTGAACTGGTGTTGAATGATCTAAAGGGACACCAATGGATCTTTTTTTTGCACTTAGGCGGTATCCTTTATGTCACAGGAGGAGTGCATCCGGTGAGACGGTGGCAACGTAATTTAGCCATTCACTGCCCTCAAGTTTTGACTCATCCTGACACAATTCGGCGCGATCTAGCCAGTATCAATGTTAAAAAGTGCTGGGACTATCAGCTATTGTGTCTCTGGGTGAAGCAGCGACGAATCACTCCCGCACAAGCCGCCAATATGATTCGGGCGATGCTGACTGAGGTTGTGTTCGATATCGCGCAAGCGAAGCAAATTACCCATCAAATCCAGCATAATTATTCGTTACCGACGAAACTGGTTTTGATTGAAATTAATCAGGCGATCGCACAGGTACAATCTCTGTGGCAGACTTGGCAAAATGCCCAGTTTGGGGAGTATTCTCCCAATCAAGCTCCTGTGATTAAACAACCGGAACAGTTACGAAACAACCGTTCCGCCGAGGTTTACCAAACGTTAACTAACGTACTTGATGGACAACATACATTACGTGACTTAGCGGTAAAACAGCGTCGGCGTGTTGTGGACATTGTTCAAGCGTTAATGCCTTATCTGAAATCAGGTTGGGTCGAACTAACTACCATTCCCGATTTACCAGCACCCACTTCTCCTATTGCTAGGGATAGAGATGGTGGTGCTGATCAGCAGGAAAGCAGAGAAAAATGTAGAGACGAGCCACAGCACGTCTCGCCACGGCGGGTTTTGCCAAGGCGCGTAGAACCAGGGAAAGAGAGGGTTAAAGCTTATCCCACGGGTATTACGCCCAACTCTGGGAAAGCCAACGTACCGAAAACACCGCTCAAAAGGGCAAACGCTACCTCAACCCAATCCCTGGTTGCTTGTGTCGATGACAGTCGTTGGGTGATTCACACCATGGAAAAAGTAATCGGGGCGGCGGGTTACCGATTTGTTGGTGTAGAAAATGCCCTGCGAGCTATTCCAACGCTTTTGGTTCGCAAACCCGATTTAATCTTTTTAGATCTGGTGATGCCAAATGTCAACGGATATGAGCTTTGCACTCAATTACGCAAACTGTCCTGTTTCCAAAACACGCCGATTGTCTTTTTAACCGGAAAAGACGGGGCAGCGGATCGACTGCACGCCAAGTATGTGGGAGCCTCAGATTTCTTGAGCAAACCTTTAAATTCGAGGAATTTGCTCATGGTACTCCAAAAACATATCAAACAGGGTGTTTGTTAATTGTTCATCGTTCATTGTTCATCGGGTTTAAGTAGCAATACTAGCCAGGAATATGAACCGGACAATTACTATCATTGACCACTTTCTTTTGTATTCATGAGGTAAATATCATGGGAACGGCTTTAGTTGTTGAAGATTCATTAACTGATATCCAAATTCTTTCGAGTTGCTTACAACAAGGGGGTATCAATGTTTTGGTTGCTCATAGTGGTGAAGAGGCGCTGACAAAAATTACCACCGAGAAACCAGATGTGATTATTTTAGACATTGTGCTACCGGGGCGCAGTGGGTTTGAAGTCTGCCGGGAGTTGAAAACGGCGGCTGAAACCAGCAATATTCCTGTGGTTATTTGTTCCACAAAAGGAGGCGAAATGGATAAATTCTGGGGCATGAAACAGGGCGCCGATGCTTACCTAGCTAAACCGGTCGATCAAAATGAACTTGTTCGTACTGTTAAACAGCTCATTCGCACCTAATTAGAACGGTTCGTAGTCAGCACTTTAGTGCTAATAAAGTCAAGGACAAGGCACTCAAGTGCCTACTACAAACAAAACGGTTCGTAGTTAGCACTTTAGTGCTAATAAAGTCAAGGACAAGGCACTCAAGTGTCTACTACAAACAAAACGGTTCGTAGTCAGCACTTTAGTGCGAATAAGTCGAGAATAAGGCACTAAAGTGCCTACTACAAACAAAACGGTTCCTTACCATGTCTGACACTTTATCAACCCAAAACCGCTTCTCATCGTCCATGGAGATCCAGCCGCGATCGCCTGCGTCTGTAGCGAGTGATACGGAACAGTTTTTGCGGTTTCATCTGCTACCCGATACAACGGCTTTGTTGTCCGTTAGACAGTTGACGGAGGTGTTAAATATTCCCATTGGTCAGATTGTACCCATCCCTCATACACCTGCTTGGGTGATGGGTGTGTATAACTGGCGGGGTGAGATTCTCTGGATGGTAGATATGGGACATCTGGTGGGACTCACGCCTTGGTATCAACAGATAACGGGTGCTTCTAACTACACGGCAATTGTGTTACATACTCGTTCCTTATCGCCCAACTCTACTCAGGTAAAAAGTCATATTCTTGGACTGGTGGTTAACCGTGTCGAAGATATGGAGTGGTGTAGCCCCGATGGGATTCAATCCCCACCTTCTGCTCCCGTCACGCCTGAACTTGCTCCTTTTTTACGGGGATATTGGGTGAAATCAAGTGGTGAGATGTTAGCTGTTCTCGATGGCACCGCGATTACCGAAGCCATGCCGAAAACTCAGTAGATGTTGTCATTCGTCCTTTGTCATTTAAGCCAGATTTGCGTCTATCACCAATTAATGCCAAGACCCCTTCACCAGCAGCTAATTGACGATAGCTGATCAATATCGCCCAAAATTTCGCTTAATTTCATAACCCTATCCGGTATTGCTGAACCCAACGCAAGACTTTCTTTTGGCTTGCGGATGAGTTGAGTAGTATCTCTCGCACCCTATTGATGTTCAACGACGAGGTTTCTATCATGACTCAAACATCACCCAATACAAACTCCACAAATAATAACGGTGCTATTTCCAAGCTGACCTCCAATGACGATGGTTCAGCACTTAAGGATTATCCCCTTGCTGATAACAGCCTCTCAACTCAAACCCCAAAGGCTTTCCAACAACTAGATTTTGATCGGGAAGGATACAAGGCAAAGACTCAAACCATTCCCAAACCCCAGTCATCAACCTCTTGGTGGCAACGGCTAAATCTACGAAATAAAGCCACAGCATTGGCAATCATTATTGGTACACTGCCCGTACTGGTAACCGGAATCACCGCCTACTACTTTGCTGACCGAGCGGTTATTCGAGAAATTTCCAACGCTAAAACCGCCCTTGCTGAAGGTATTGAAGATAAGGTGATTCGCTTCATGCGGGAACGGTACGGGGATATTCAGATTCTGGCGAGTCTGCAAGTTCTCACTGATCCGGAGCTGGTTGAATCAACAACCCTGGCTCAAAAACAAGCCACTCTCGACAACTACGTCGAGTTCTACAAAATCTATGACAGCATTGCTGTGTTTGATCTCCAAGGCAATGTAATTGTGCAATCGAAGGGAGATCCTCTACCGAATCACAGCGATCGCGAATACTTTCAAGCTGCCCTTAAACTGGATGGACCCTATATCAATAACCCCACGATCTCTGAATCCAGTGGCAAATTTGCGGTTCACACCGCTGCACCCGTGAAAGATGCCACGGGTAAAACCATTGGCGTCATCCGATCGCGTATGCCTGTAGTCGCTCTCGATGACCTGATTTCCAACTTCGGGTTTGGTGGTGACCAATACTATTTAGTTGACTTGTCTGAGGGCGGTGCTGAAATTTTCGTATCGAACCAGCCGGATATGCAGGGTAAGAGCGCCTCAGAGGTGTTCCCTGGTTTTGAGTCATTGAAAACCGCAGGCAAGTCCGGAAGTACAGTGACAACGGATACGGTTGAGAACACTCAAGAGTTGTTAGCCTACGCTCCCGAACAGCAACTGGAAGGGGTGCAAGACCTACCCTGGACGGCGATGGTTGCCACGCCCACCAAGATTGCGTTTGAACCGCAGCGCCAGTTACTTCTCGCCCTAGCCAGTGGTACAGCACTCACCGCTTTACTCGTATCCGCGATCGCTGCTGCCATTGCTAACCGTGCCACCCGCCCGATTGTGAGTGCAGCCGACGCGGTGACCAAAATTGGTCAGGGAGACTTGAATACCCGTCTAGACGTGGCTGGGGAAGACGAAATGGCTGTCTTGGGTGAAAACATCAACGACATGGCTAAACAGATTGGTAGCCTGGTGCAGGAACAAACCTTGGCAGCAGAAAAGGCAAACTTGTTGGCAGAAATTACCAGTGTTCGTTCCTTTGACGCCCAAGCCATCCAAGATATTTTCGACATTGCGGTGATCAATGCTCGCAAAATCTATAAAGCGGATCGGGTGATTGTCTATCGGCTAAACACCGATGGTAGTGGTGAGGTTGCGGCTGAATCGGTGACGGCGGGTCAGTTTCATGCGTTCAATAGCAATCTTAAACATCCCCCCCTATCGCCAAAACAGCTTGCTACTCATAGTGATGACGGGATTATGGCAATTACCAATGTTGCCACCGCCGGGTTAGCGCCTGAACAGGTGAAGTTTATGGAAAATCTGGAGGTTAAGTCTACCCTAGATGTTTTACTCATGTCTCAAGGTCAACCCTTTGCCTTACTCAGTGTTCACCACTGCCAGAACTCCCACGAATGGCAACCTGGGGAAATCGATTTCCTCCAACGTTTAGCTGACCAGATGCGACTGTCCCTTGACCGACTCACTCTACTTGACCAAACCCGAAACCTGGCGGAAGAACAGCGGCTACTGAAAGAAGGGTTGCAACAGCGAGCCTTAGAACTACTTAAGGAGGTAGACCCGATTAGTAAAGGTGACCTAACCATTCGCGCCCGCGTCACCGAAGATGAAATCGGTACAGTGGCAGACTCTTATAATGCCACGGTTGCTAACCTGCGGAAAATTGTTACCCAGGTGCAAGCAGCCGCAGGTCAAGTGGCGGATACCACGAGTAGCAATGAAGTGGCGGTACAATCCCTCGCCGAAGAAGCGCTACACCAAGCCGAAGAAATTTCCGTCGCCCTTGACCGCGCCCAGGAAATGGCTCAGTCGGTGCGAATGGTTGCCGCCAACGCCGAACAAGCGTTAACGGCGGTGCAAGAAGCGGGTGAAATGGTACAAGAGGGAGACCAGGCGATGAACCGTACTGTAGACGGGATTCTCGCCATCCGCGAAACGGTAGCAGAAACGGCGAAAAAAGTCAAACACCTGGGTGAATCCTCGCAAAAGATTTCCGCTGTGGTTAACCTGATTAGCACCTTCGCCGCCCAAACCAACTTGCTAGCGCTCAACGCCTCCATCGAGGCAGCCCGCGCCGGGGAAGAAGGACGAGGGTTCGCGGTGGTTGCCGACGAAGTGCGATCGCTGGCACAACAGTCTGCCGATGCGACGAGCGAAATTGAAAAGCTGGTGGCGGCAATTCAAGCGGAAACCAACGAGGTGGTAACCGCCATGGAATCCGGGACAGAACAGGTGGTTATGGGTACAAAACTCGTGGATGAAACCCGTGCTTCTCTGAACAAAATTACCTCTGTATCCGCCAAGATTAGTGACCTGGTTGAAGCGATTACCGAAGCCACATTAATTCAGACACGAGCCTCTGAATCGGTGACGGAAACGATGACAAAAGTGGCAAACATTGCCGCTCAAACATCCACGGGAGCTACTGATGTATCGTACTCATTTGAACAACTCCGACAAGTGGCACAAGCGTTACAAACAGAAGTGGGTCAGTTTAAGTTGAATTAGTTATTAGGTTCGTAGTAGGCACTTTAGTGCTATAAGCGCTAAAGCGCTTACTACAAACTAGGGGCAAGTTCAAGAATTAAGAACCAATCACAAAGGAACAATGAACAAGGACTAATGAGAAATGGCAATTAATCCCGATATTCGTGACCAAGCCTATCAGTTTTTTATTGCCGAAGCACCGGAACTTTTACAGACCCTAGAAACCGGGTTATTAAACCTGAGAGATGAGCGCAGCACTGCCAAAGTTCACGAATTAATGCGAGCGGCTCACTCCTTAAAAGGTGGTGCAGCCAGTGTGGATTTAGAGGCAATTGCTACCCTAGCTCACCGCTTGGAAAATATCTTTAAGGCACTGTATAGTGATACCGTTGATATTGACATTGAGCTAGAAAATAAACTGCTGCAAGCGTATGACTGTCTGAGTGTGCCGCTGAAATCGCAAATTACCCTCGGTTCCTTTGACGCGGAGGCGGCGTTAGCCACGGGAACTCCCATTTTTGACCAAATTGAGGCACGCTTGGGAGATGCCCTCACCGAGGCGGATAGTTATATGCCGAGTTCCGCCGAGTTGGGGATCAATATGGCGGTGTCGATTTTTGAAGTCGATGTCGCTGAGGGCTTAGAGCGTCTAGCTGATGTGGTAGCGAATCCTCAGGCTTATGAAGTGGCGGGAGAATTACGCGCCCAAATTGAAGTATTTGCCGGATTTGCTGAATTCTTAAACTTGCCCGGATTTGGCGCGATCGCCCAAACCGCACAACAGGCGCTGGAGGCTAACCCAGACAAGGCGGTAGAGATTACTCAATTAGCTCTAGCTGATTTTGAACTCAGCCGTCAAGCAGTTCTCTCTGGTGAACAGACAACCGGGGGAAATCCGTCTGAGGCTTTAATATCCCTGGCTGAGTCTTCCACCCCAGCAACGGTTAACCCTTCGACTTCGCTCAGGGTTAACCCTGAGTTGGAAGTGGGTGATTGGCAATGGGGATTGCCATTAACCGACGTTTCGATGGATGGGGAAGAGTCAGTCGGACAACCGATTGAAGCCTTTACCCAGGAAGATGCGATCGCGGCGTCACCGGAAACGCTTCCCTTAGTCGCTGAACTATTTGCTCAAGAGACTGAACCCTATAACCTGCCAGCCACAGCAGAATCACCCTCATCCATTCCCTCGTTAGATGATATTTTTGGCACGTCTGAAGTTGAGGAGAGTATCGAAACAGAAGCCGTTAACCCGGAGATTGAGGAACGCCTGGAATTCGTCACCGATATCGAAGCGGATATTGTACCCCAAACCTCGGCTTTAGTTCCAGCCGAACCGATTAACCTTGACGTTGCGATTCAATCAATTGAACACGTTTTTGATCAACTTCCCGCCCTAGAAGAAGCGTCCCAATTAACCCTGTTTCAAGGGAATTCCTTAGCGTCGAATCAATCGGATCAGCCTAATCTCACCGCGTCTTCAACCGATCAGCTAACCAGCAACAATCCCGTTGCTTCCACTCCTCCCCGTTCACAAGCACCCACGCCAACTCTATCCGTGCGGGTGGATTTAGATCGACTGGAACGGATGAATAACTTGGTGGGAGAATTAGCAATTAACCGCAATGGGTTATCCCTCCAGAATCAGCAATTACAGGGATCAGTACGCGCCTTGCTGGATCGATTTGGGCGATTTGGGCAGATTGTGAATAAATTGCAAAATTTATCCGATAAGATGCTGGTTGCGCCAGAACGGTACAGCTATGGGACAATGGCGGGTGCGGAGGCTCGTCAAATTCCTCCAGGCGGTAATGGGCGATCGCTAGGACTGCAAACCTCAGATCGCTCCCCAGATGGAACCCTAAAAACATTAGCGGATTTTGACTCCTTGGAAATGGATAGCTATGGCGCTCTCTATTCCCAAATCCAAGGAATTTTAGAGGAGATGGTGCAGTTAGAAGAAGCGGTTGATGATATCGCTTTGTTTGCCAAGAAATCCGATCAAACCACGGAACAGCAGCGTCAAATGCTCAACCACTTGCGGGATGAGTTGATGTGGGCGCGAATGTTACCAATTGGGGAGGTGTTGAATCGGTTTCCCCGGGTATTACGAGAACTGTCTAACACCTATCACAAACGGGTGAATTTGAAATTAACCGGAACAGGGGTTTTGGTTGATAAAGCGGTGTTAGAAAAGCTCTATGATCCGTTGCTGCATTTACTCCGAAATGCCTTTGACCATGGAATAGAATCTCCTGCAATCCGGCGTCAACGGGGGAAACCGGAATCGGGACAAATGGAGATTCGGGCGTATCACAAGGGAAGTCAAACGATTATTGAAGTGCGGGATGATGGTCAAGGATTAAATGCAGAACGAATTGGGCGTCGGGCGGTTGAGGTGGGATTAGTCTCCCGTGACCAATTGGCGACAATCTCAGAGGCGCGTTTGTGGGGATTTATCTTTGAGCCAGGATTTTCCACCGCCCAACAAGTCAGCGAGTTATCGGGACGAGGGGTGGGGTTAGATGTGGTGCGGACTCAGTTGCGATCGCTTAAAGGTAAAATTTCTGTAACCTCGACACCGGGAGGCGGGACAACGTTTACGTTGCGTCTCCCCTTAACCCTCACCATCGCCAAATTATTGGTCTGTTTCATTGGGACAACCGTGTTGGCGTTACCCTCGGACAGTATCGAAGAAATTATTATTCCCAAAGCCAACCAAGTGAAAAAATCCGGGGCGCAACGGTTTCTCCATTGGCGGGGAGAATTGGTACCGACGTATCGATTAGGAGAACTGTTGGACTATCAGCGCCCCTTACCCGAAAGCTTGTCCAGTCAAGCCTTAGGTTCCGTGTCTGCACCAGAGACATGGCAATTACCCCTGTTGGTACTGCGTCAGGATCAGCAGATATTTGCTCTGGAAGTGGAGCGTCTGGTGACAGAACAAGAATTGGTGATTAAACCTTTTGGCGCGGCGATTTCTCCTCCTAGTTATACCTACGGTTGCACGATTTTGGGGGATGGGAGTGTGATTCCGGTGATTGATGGGATTGCACTGTTGGAATTTGCCCACGGATCAACGACGCCAACGGCGACACCTCTCCCGAAAGCCGCTTCTGAGGAAACGGCGATGGGTTCTGAGGATACCCCGACTCCCAGCCGCACGGTGCAGGTACCAACTATTTTAATTGTCGATGATGCGGTGGCGTTGCGACAAACCCTGGCGTTAACCCTGGAACGGGCGGGTTTTCGGGTATTACAAGCGCGGGATGGGCGAGAGGCGATCGAGCAGTTGCAGCAAAGTGCCTCAGTGCAGTTAGTGGTTTGTGATATTGAGATGCCGAATATGAATGGGTTTGAGTTTCTCAGTCAACGGCGTCAAGATCCACAATTGTCCAGGGTTCCTGTGGCTATGTTAACCTCTCGTAGCAGTCAAAAACATCGTTGGTTAGCGATGCAGTTAGGGGCGAGTGGGTATTTCACCAAGCCTTATTTGGAACAAGAGTTTGTGGGGTCGTTGAAGGATATTATCCAGGAAAATAGTCTGGTTCGTCATTAGTCATTTGTCATTGGGTGGAAATAATTCGTAGGGGCGCACCGACGTGCGCCCTCCTCCCCACTGATGTGCATTTCACCCTCATCCCCTAACCCCTTCTCCCATCAAGGGAGAAGGGGAAATATCCCAAAAAACTTAGTAAGCTATAGCGTTTTCTTACTCATTGATTGAACCCAATTTTTGTCATTGAAAAAATAGTTGTGATTATGAATAGTAACGCAATGAACACTCAATCGCCCGAAAATCAACCCCTAGTCTCTGAAAAAACAACACAATTATTAAAATTAATTCTGTTTACCCTAGGGGACTTACATCTCGCCTTACCGATTGAATCCGTCTACAAAATCTTGAATCGCTCTCCGGTGTATGGAAGTGGCATGAATCAGGTAGGAGTCACCCATTCTGGCGAAGAAGAAATTACTGTTATTGATTTATATCAACGCTTTTTCAAGGAAAGCTTACCCGACACTGCTAATAGAGGCTATCTGGTTACGATGCAAAATAAAATAGGTGAGCTCTATGGCATTCCCGTAACTGATGCGCCGATTTTAATGGATGTGCCATTATCAGCAATTCGGCTTTTACCGGAATCTTATCGGCGTTCGGATACGGTGAATATTGCCCGTCATGTGGCGGTGATTCCGCAAGAGTCGGGAACCAAAACTATCTTTTTATTGGATGTTGATTTGCTGTTGCCAAGTTGAGTCAAAGAATAGGATGTATTGGGTGGCGTTTATTCCATCTATATCCAATTCCTCGATAGAATAAATACGTCTATTGTCGGGGCGGGTTTAGGGATTAAATTGGGCGAGTTACCAATAGCTGACCAACAAAACCCGCCCTTTATTTAATTTGAATGGTTTCTGCTGTCGGGGCGGGTTTAGGGATTAAATTGGGCGAGTTACCAATAACTGACCAACAAAACCCGCCCTTTATTTAATTTGAAGGTTCCCTTACTACAAACTACGAACCTACGATTGATATGATTTCCAACACACCTTAGTCAGGGCGCACGTCAGTGCGCCCCTACAAATCCGCCGATTACGAAGAACAAAGGATCGTTCTAAGTTTTTTGGGAATCTCCTCAAAATGCTCTAACAAAAAATCCACAATTGCCAAATGGCGCAAATCAGCAGGTTTAGGAGGGCGATGTCCTTGACCTAGGTTAAACCAACACTGTACGGTTCCCAGAGAGCGATCGCAAATATGAGAAATTTGTTCATAGGTGACATCCCACTTAGCATAAAAGTCCCTGGGTGTCATCCCTAATTCACAGTAACAATAAAGGTCAATGATGTATTGTTCACGTTGAGTAATCGGGCGAGGCTGGTGTGGATGTTGGGTATTGTAGCGTCCCCGGGGACTACGCAGAGATGGAGGCGCGATCGCACGGCGAGACTGGCTGGGATAACGGTATGAATTGCCATTCTCTTCTGTTGGTTCAACGGGATCGGGCATTTTTTCCAAGTCCTCTTCCCAAGCCATATCCGTTGTGATCCAAGCCGCACTCGGCGAATCAGGGGCGAGTTGAATCAGGTAGCATACCGTCCACTGATCACCATCGTGATTATATTCATAGAAGCGTCCCAGAATCACGCCCCAGTCAGGATTTGGGGTTTTCCATTGCACGCGATCGCCTTCTGTATAGCGAGGGGTAGGAAAAGTGTTGAAGCTTGTGTAGGGGCGGGTTTCACAACTATCGTTTCTGGTTTCCCCAGATGTGACTAAACTCGCCCCAACCGAGTGTGGAGTCATCTCCTCCATCTCCTTACCATGACGCAGGCTATTTAATGCGCCAGCGATCAGTTTACCGTTGAGGTTTTGAGTCAACTGCTGAATAAACAGCGTGGCGAGGATTTTGACTTCAGCATCGGTTAGATGCATTTGGGATGCATCGAAGTCAACGTCGCTGTAGTGCTTGAGATGGGAGAGGAGTTGGGTAACGCCAACATCCTCTAACCCTTGCTGGGCTGTGGTTTCGGCGGTGTAGCAGGTATCGAATTGAGGCGGTAGATAGTTCATCGTATCTTCATTGCTTTATGTGCTTGTGATAATAGTATAACAAAAAGTACAAAAAAATACCCCTTTCTCTCAAAAAAAAGAGCAAGGGAAAACCATTTGACTCAAAAACGTAGGGTGGGTTCGTAGTAATGGCTTTAGCCTATCTTTTTTAACTGAGGCGAACAACCATTCAATGAAATATCCAACCTAACCCACCGATGTTCAGGTGGGAATTTTTTTAAAGTTTGTAGTTTGTCGTAAGGGATGCGAGCCGACTTTGCTTAAATTACAGACCCCTTGAACAAATTGAGTTCAAAAGCGCCATTGAATAAAGGGCGGGTTTTGTTGTTCAGTTATTGTTAAGCCACCCAAGTGAGT
>NZ_JAVJUO010000149.1:0-101679 GCF_040220555.1 Coleofasciculus sp. C1-SOL-03 | reverse complement strand
CCCCGACCCCAAGGCAGATTCTCACGCGTTACTCACCCGTCCGCCACTCAACCCGAAGGTTGCGTTCGACTTGCATGTGTTAAGCAGACCGCCAGCGTTCATCCTGAGCCAGGATCAAACTCTCCATATTAGAGTTTTTTTCTAGGCTCCGAAATGTCTCCTATTAATAGGTGACATTTCCAAGTTATCCTTATAAGTTGAGAGAGCTTCAGTTTCCTGATTCCTCTCGAAGTTTTTTGACAAGGAGTTTTGTATACTTGGCTTTCAAACTATTGATTTGTCTTGGTTCGGACGCTTGGGTGTGGAGCGAACTCCGTTTCAAGCGCATTTACCAATGTAGTGGCTATTTCTAGAGTTGTCAACCTTCTTGAGATATTTTTTTTGAGAGGAGGCTGAAATCAACGAGGAGTAAGGGTTTAGGGGACTAAAAAAATTTTAGCTCTACTCCTTTTTACGTAGAGAACTCCTTTCAGAAGACCACTCAGCCACTATGTCGATCGCACTATCCTGTTACACTCAAGTAGCCAATCACCTGCCTACCCTCAGACGAACACAGTCAACTCCCCCGCCCTCGCTTAACCCACGAACCAGGTATTCAGCCGGGACAAACAAGCAAGATGCCAAAATGTAGTGATAGATTTTGACCAAAATTGTGGAGGTCGTGTGAATTTTCAGTCTGTAATTGCTACGTTACACCAGTTCTGGAGCGATCGCGGTTGCCTGATTGCTCAACCCTACGACATGGAAAAAGGTGCCGGCACCAAAAATCCCCACACCTTTCTCAGATCCATTGGCGATGAACCGTGGTCAGTAGCTTATGTAGAACCCTGCCGACGACCAACCGATGGACGCTACGGGGAAAATCCCAATCGCTTTCAACACTACTATCAGTATCAAGTCCTGATTAAGCCATCACCCAACACGATTCAAGAAATTTATCTCGATTCCCTCCGGGCTTTAGGCATTCATCCTGAAGATCATGATATTCGCTTTGTCGAGGATAACTGGGAAGATGCCACTGTCGGAGCTTGGGGAACGGGTTGGGAAGTTTGGCTCGATGGCATGGAAATTACCCAATTTACCTACTTTCAGCAGTGCGGTGGTGTGGACTGTCGCCCAGTTTCCATCGAAATTACTTATGGGTTGGAACGAATCTCCATGTATTTACAAGGAGTCGATGCGATGACCAAAATCCAGTGGAATGACCAGCTTAACTACGGCGACGTTCACCTCCAAGGTGAAATCGAGCAATGTACCTATAATTTCGAGGCGTCTAACCCTGACTTATTATTAACGCTGTTTGGTTTGTACGAGCAAGAAGCCAAGCAACTCATTGACAGAAGCCTTGTCTTACCCAGTCTTGACTATGTTCTCAAATGCTCTCATACATTCAATTTACTAGATGCCAGAGGTGTGATTTCGGTAACGGAACGGACACGCTATATTGGCAGAATTCGCAACTTAGCCAGACGAGTAGCACAACTTTACTTACAGCAACGAGAAGGATTAGGATTTCCGCTCAAGTCATCATCCTCGTCTCAAACGTTATCGGTTTAGGGTTGGCGACTGAACACCTTCGTCATGCTTGTTGTTTCTTTCACACCGTTGTGGTTTGGAAACCCGGTTTAGCTATCCGATGAATCTTGCCAGTGGTTCGCTACTGAGTGTGGCTTATATTCTTGCCTTATTGTCTACAGCCATTGTCGGCTTGCCTACTCGTACTGTTACCTGGCAAGAGTATAGCCTCTTAATCTTGAGTGTAATCGGCATCAGCATACTTTGTGCGATCGCGCTGCCTCGGATTTGGCGCACCGGACCTCGACCTAGATTATGGTTGACCGCTAGCCTGGTTGCGGTGATCGCCCTGTTCTATGTCCAACTGCGATTACCTCAACCTGAATCCAATGACATCAGTCAATTTGTGGCGTCTGGACAGGATACGACGCAAGGGCAAGTTGTCACCATTCAAGGCGAAGTCGAAACCGTTCCTCGACTGACGCGATCGCAGAAGGGACAATTTTGGCTAGAAGCTACCCAACTCACTGAACTGGAAAGTAATGAAAATCGCGGCACAACCACGCGAGGTGTCACAGGTAAGTTATATGTAACGGTTCCTTTATTACAATCTACGGGTCTTTTCCCAGGGCAAACTATTTCTGTCACAGGTGTTTTATACAAACCTAAACCCGCCGCTAATCCTGGCGGATTTGATTTTGCTACCTATTTAGCCAAGGAAGGCGCGTTTGCTGGTTTAAGTGGGCGACAAGTCAGTTTTCCCGATGAAAATCAACAACCAACATGGGGATGGTGGATGTTACGCCAACGTATTATCCATGCCCAAGTGCGTCAGCTAGGAAGTCCAGCCGGTCCCCTGTTGAGTTCAATTGTATTGGGACGCAAAGCTGTCGATTTACCTTATGATATTCGCGACCTATTTATTCAAACCGGATTCGCTCATGTCCTAGCCGCATCTGGGTTTCATGTGTCGTTGATTTTGGGTTCGGTATTAGCGTTAACGAAACGGTGGGGAACAAAAACGCAATTCGGGATTGGACTCACAGCGTTACTGATTTATGTGGGTTTAACGGGTTTGCAACCCTCTGTTCTGCGAGCTGCCATTATGGGATTAGGCGCATTAGTGGCACTGCTGACTCATCGACAAGTTAAACCCTTGGGTTCTCTATTACTCGCCGCGACGATTTTGTTGATTATCAATCCGTTGTGGATCTGGGATTTAGGCTTTCAGTTAAGCTTTTTAGCCACTTTGGGATTGCTAGTCACTGTACCTCCTTTAGTTAAGAATCTCGACTGGTTACCTTCGGTTATTGCCGCTTTAATCGCCGTTCCCTTAGCCGCACTGGTGTGGACATTACCCTTACAACTGTATGTCTTTGGCATGATTGCCCCTTACAGTGTAGTTGCTAATATTATCGGCACACCATTAATTAGCGTAATTAGCCTAGGAGGTTTTCTAAGTGCCTTAGTCGCATTAGTTTCGCCCTTCGTCAGTAGCGCGATCGCGGGATTGTTGTATTATCCAATTCAAGCCTTGCTGGAACTGGTGCGATTTTTTAATGCTTTACCCGGTAGTTCAGTCGCCCTAGGTACGATTTCGCTGACGCAGTTGTTGCTGCTTTATGGCTTAATTGGCATCACTTGTATCAGTTCTCGTGTGCAGCAGCGAGGCGTATTCGCCGGTGTAATTGCTTTAATGATCGTTGTTTTACCTGTTTGGCAATCGAGGCTGGAACAGTTTCAAGTTACCGTCTTAGCAGCTAATCAAGAACAGGTTTTGGTGATTCAGGATCAGGGTCAAGTTACCCTTGTCAACAGCGGGGAAACCGATACCGCCACCTTTACCATCTTACCTTTTTTGCAAAAGCAGGGGATTAATCAAGTGGATTGGGCGGTGGCGGTTGATTCACAACCTCGCCTCCGCAGTGGTTGGGTGCCAATATTGGAAAGTTTGCCCGTCAAGCGATTTTACGACTTAGCCCATTCCGAACCGTTACCCACTGATACACAGGCGATCGCCGAGGCGGTTCAATCCCAAAATGGAATTTATGAAGTCGTGTCAACGGAACAACGTTTAGCGGTTGGTGCTACGGGTTCTGGAGAAAAAACGACGCTTGAATTAATCAAAGCTCAACCCCCTATCGTACAGCTTCAAATTAAGGATCGAACCTGGTTACTCTTGGGAGATATGCCACCCGATGAGCAAAATCAATTCGCTCAACGGGATAATTTGCCTCAAATTCAAGTGCTATGGTGGTCTGGTGAACCTCTCACGCCTCGATTGGTAGACGTACTCCAACCCAAAGTGGCGATCGCATCGGCGGATGTCATTGAACCCCAAGCCGCTAAAGTGTTACAAAATGCTCAGGTTGAATTGTTCTGGACTGGGCGTGATGGGGCGATTCAGTGGACACCTGAACAGGGCTTTGAAACTACCTTAGAGGCTAACCGTACTGATGCAGCGCTTTTCTGAAACCTGACCAAGAAGGTAGTGGACTGACACAGCTAAAATTGTGGAATAGATTTGACGTTTAAACCGGGCGCACGTCAGTGCGCCCCTACAATTCTAATCCACCGAATAACGTGTGTCACGCCAGTAGGAGTAACACTCAGGATTCAGGACTTTGCCAGATTAGGGGAACGACTTACCTGATCAAGTTATGGGGAACAGAAGGAATGACACAGATAGTCTCAAAACAAAAAGACCAACGGCTTACCCACTCTGGAATGAGTTGGCAACAATTCAAACTCCTAGAACAAAGCTTTGCAGAGTCACCAGGAATAAGGTTGTTCTACTATAAAGGAGAAGTAGAAATCTTGGCAGTTTCTCAAGACCACGAAACCTTTAGCCGCTTGATCGGGATTTTGTTAGCCATCTACTTTGAGGAAAAGGGAATTGAGTTCACCCCGACAGGAAGGTTTACCCAAGAGAAAGAAGGGGTAGCCTCAGCACAAGCTGATGAGTCTTACTCCATCGGAACGTTAAAGAACACTCCAGACTTGTCTATCGAAGTGGTCTTTACCAGTGGCAATCTCTCCAAACTGAATCGCTATCAGGAGTTGGGTATACCTGAAGTCTGGTTCTGGGAAGATGGTCTATTTACCTTGCATCATCTTAGAGCGGACGGTTACGAACGAATTTATACCTCTGAGGTACTACCCGATCTAGACATCGACTTGTTAACTCGGTGTGTATTAATGACTTCTACAGTTGAAGCAATGAGGTTTTTTAGACAGGCAATTTCTCAGTAGTAGCAATCTCGATTACAAAGTGCCTTGATTCTATTCCACCATTTTAGCGGTGTCGAACCACTATTCAGTAACGATGAGTGCTATTATCATAGAACAAAGATTTGGAGAGGTGGCAGAGCGGTTGAATGCGGCAGACTCGAAATCTGTTATGGTGTCACAGCCATCGGGGGTTCGAATCCCCCCCTCTCCGTGGAAAAAACCTGAAGGGTGACAAGCTACTTGAGGTATAGGTAGGGTGTAGGGTGTAGGGTGTAGGGAAAAATTGAACTTCTGTCCTGTAGCTTTTCCCTACCAAAAAGGGGGCAGTTAACCCAAATTTAGATATTGACAGGTTGAGCGTCTTGTGATTTAGCTTTAAAGTGATTGATTAAGCCGCCACAAAGCATAATTTCCACCTGACGGGGACTCAGGCTATGAGTCATAGGATATACGATGTCCTTGGTGAGGTTCTTTACAGGAATTGAACGCTCTGCCTCTAACGCCTCCCGTAAGCCAATAATTTCCAGTTCATCCCCTTCGCTGATACTGTCGTAATCCTGAGGATTGACAAACTCTAGGGGCATAATCCCAAAATTCACCAGATTTTGCCAACCAATCCGGGCATAAGATTTAGCTAAAACAGCCACTTGCCCCAAATAACGGGGTGCGATCGCGGCGTGTTCGCGGCTAGAACCCTGAGCATAGTTACTCCCGCCAACAATAACATGACCCCCAGATTTTTCTTTCGCTGCTTCCGCCCGTTGCCAAAATGTCTCATCTTTCATGTAATAGACAAACTGGCTAATGCCAGGAATATTACTGCGATAGGGCAGTACCCGCGCACCAGCAGGTAAAATTTCATCGGTGGAAATATTATCCTCTACTTTCAACAGCACAGGCACAGAAATGTCATTGGGTAAAGCGGTAAATTCGGGGAAGGATTTAATATTGGGTCCCTTTTCCAGTTCCACTGTCCTACCATTGTCCGGCGGAGCCACTAACATATCGGTATTAATGATTTCCGTTTCTGGGGCAATGAATTGGGGATAGGTGATACCAAAACGCTGTTCCAACTCACGCGGATCAGTGATTTCCCCCGTAATAGCCGCCGCCACAGCCGTTTCTGGACTGCACAAATACACTTGATCATCAGCCGTTCCCGAACGCCCAGGGAAGTTACGCGGCATTGTCCGTAAAGAGATTTGATCAGAAGCGGGTGCTTGTCCCATGCCGATACAACCTAAACAGCCTGCCTGATGAAATCGTACTCCAGCATGGATTAAATTCATAAAGGCGTCATCCATTGCCGCTAAATTCTCAATCACCTGGCGGGAGGTTGGGTTGACATCGAAGGATACGCGATCGTGAACAATTTGTCCTTTCACAATTTGGCTGACTATCCAGAAATCACGCAACCCTGGATTTGCTGAGGAACCAATCACCACCTGATTAACAGGGCGTCCCTGCACTTCGGTAACCGGAACAACATTTCCAGGACTACTGGGACAAGCAATTAAGGGAACCAGTTCCGACAAATTAATCATGTCATAGACATTGTATTCAGCATCCTCATCGGCGACAAGTTCTACCCAATCCTGTCCTCGCCCTTGAGCCTCTAAAAATCGCTTAATTTCACCATCAGAGGGAAAAACAGTGGTCGTGGCACCCATTTCCGTTCCCATGTTGGCGATAACATGGCGATCCATGGCACTGAGTTGGGCAAGTCCGGGTCCATAATATTCAATAATCATGCCCCGACAGCCGTGGACATCGTAGCGGCGCAACATTTCCAGGACAACATCTTTGGCACTAACCCAATCGGGTAATTTCCCCAAAAGTTTCACACCCAAGACTCTGGGCATTTTCACAAACATGGGTTCCCCCGCCATTGCCATTGCCACATCAATTCCACCCGCGCCAAAGGCTAGCATTCCCAGGGAACCTGCTGCTGGCGTGTGACTATCAGAACCAATCAAGGTTTTGCCGGGAATACCAAAGCGTTCCATCTGAACGGGATGGCTAACACCATTGCCAGGGCGACTATACCAAATGCCAAACCGTTGACAGGCGGATCGCAAAAACAGATGATCGTCGGCATTCTTATAGTCGGTTTGCAGGAGGTTGTGATCGACATATTGTGCCGAAAGCTCAGTTTTAACCCGATCAATACCCATAGCTTCTAACTCCAGCATGACCATGGTTCCTGTGGCATCCTGGGTCAAAGACTGATCGATCCGGAGGGCTATTTCTGCACCAGGTTCCATCGTGCCAGAAACCAGATGAGATTGAATCAGTTTTTGGGTGACATTCAAGGGCATGAGTTGATCTCCTGCTATTTATACTGAGTCGTTGGTTAGACAATAGCAGGTTAAGGTTTGGGACAATCTCTATCCAAAGAGTAGTTCAAGTGATAGCCTTCCATGCTAAATCATCGATTATGGCTGGGTTGCTGATCGCAGGACGAGGTAAAAACTATAATCCCAAATTGGAGAGATGATAGATAATTAAGGTAATCAGGGACAACTAGCCACCAGGACAGCCATGACTCAACGACACTGGCTCGATATTACCGAATATGTTTGTATCGGGGGTTCATTTTTGGGAACCGCGATCGCCGCCGCGACTCAGCAAGTCGTCTACGCTGCTACCCCCCTAACCTTGACGCTGGGGGTGAATGTCCTAAATCGTCAACGGTTGCATCAACTCAACCGTGAACACCAAGATACCGCGATCGCGCAGGTGTACCACAACTTAGAACCGATTCACGAGGAATTCTCTCAACTGGATATCCAGACTCAGGAGCGTATCAGTCACCTTAAGGATGTTAATGCTCAACAGTATAAGGCGGCGATCGCGAAAATTCATCAGCTAATCGAACCCCTGAATCAACAACTGATTCAACTGGATAGCCGCAGCCAAAAGCAACTGGAACAATTCAATAGCGCGAATCAGCAACAACATGCGGAAATTATCGCCCACATCTATCAACTCATCCATCCCCTGCACCTGCATCTTAACCAACTCGACGAGACAACCCAACAGCGCGATCGCCAAACCCAAACCCAACTGGATCAATTACACGCATTACAACACCTGCAAGCGGAAGGAATTCTGGCTTATATTAACCCCCTCATTGACACCCTCAACCAGGAACTGATTCGCCTGGATAGCCAAACTCAAAAGCGATTTGCCGAATTTAACGCCGCCAATCAGCAACAGCATGATGCGATTATTCTCCAAGTTCAGCAACAGCTTGAACCCTTAAAAACTCAACTCGACACCTTAACCCCCCAGGTTAGCGACCAAGAATTAAAGCTGGGACAATTAAAAGACGCGATCGCCAAATGGTATGACTACATTGAACCCCTGAACCAGCAAGTCTCTCATCTGGAAACCAACGCGCAACAGGTCAATTCCCAGCGACACCAACAGATTGAACAACTCAAGGAAACTATTGTTCAACTTCAGAGGACAATTCATAAACTGCAAGACATTAAGCACAAAAATCGATTACCCTCGTCATCCCCAAATGCCTCAGACACGCCAGAACATTCCTTCCTGTCTCTGGCAATGTTAAGACATGAACTTGACGCCGGACTTCAGGGAGTGGGCAAAAATATTCATCAGATTAGTAATTCCCTGCAAGATGTATGGACGGGACTAACCACACTGGAAACTCGCACCGAGTCTGGTTTAATTACCCAGAACTGGCATTGTGTACAAACCTTAACTACTCATTCAGGTAAAGTTAATGCAGTGGCAATTAGTCCCCAAGGAGAGACTTTTGCCAGTGGCAGTGATGACCAAACCCTGCGACTCTGGCAATTAAAAACGGGTCAGGAGATGGGAATTATGGCTAAAAACTTTGCCTGGTTTAATGGGGTAAAATCAATTGCGTTTAGCCCGGATGGGAAACGGCTTGCCTGTGGTAATAATGATTATACGATTAAAGTGTGGGCGTTAGATAGGGGACAGGAACTCTATACCCTCATGGGACATTCGAGTTCAGTTAAATCCATTGGCTTTAGTCGAGATGGGCAACGTTTAATTAGTGGAAGTGATGATCGAACGATTAAATTGTGGAATCTGGCAACGGGTAAAGAAATTCCTTTATCAATTCAGCATTCCGATTGGCTAGGGCGAGTTAACGCCGTGGCAATTAGCCCCAATGGTCAGATTTTTGCCAGTGGGAGTGATGATAAGACGATTAAGGTTTGGGATTTAACCACAGGTCAATTGATGATGACGTTGAGTGGACATAAAGCGGCGGTTAAGGCAGTGGTATTTAGTCCTGATGGAAAAATGATTGCCAGTGGTAGTGCGGATCAAACGATTAAGCTTTGGTATTTGGGAACGGGTAAAGAAATGAGTACCTTGTCGGGGAATTTTGGTTCGGTTAATGCACTGGCTATGAGTCGGGATGGAAAGGTTCTGGTAAGTGGGAGTTCGGATGAGACGGTTCAGCTTTGGCAGTTAAGTACAGGGAAAATTATTGATATTCTGAAAGGGCATAAGGGTGCGGTGTATTCTGTGGCGATCAGTCCGGATCGAAAGACTGTAGTGAGTGGGAGTTCGGATAAAACGATTAGGATTTGGCGCTGTTGATGATGGGGGTATTGGGATTATATTTTAACGCTCCAGGGACGCAGAGGAAAGCGCAGAGGGACGTGGAGAATTGGAGGTATTTGAAGTGAAATGTTATAAAATTGGAGAAATAATCGGAAATGATATAGCTGGATAGCAGGTGAGTTGAGCGATTAGTTACTCATAATGATACCTACACCCTAAAAAATCAATCTGAACATTTTCAACTCGATAGACAAGTCGATGCTCTAGGTCAATGCGCCGTGACCATATATTTGCTTGCATATACTTCAAAGGTTCAGGTTTACCAATTCCAGCAAAAGGATCTTGCATGACAGCCGTAACTAAATCCAATATTTTTGAGGCTTTCTGAAAATCGTGCTTAAACCACCAGGCTAAATCTTCTTTGAATTGAGAGCTAAAACCAGGAATTCGAGTCACGACTACTGGCTTACTCTGTTCAGATTCAGATTTCTTTTTCTTTTTCTTGCTCAATTCCTAACTCCTGCTCAAGTTCTTCAATGGTTTGAGGTTTAATTTTTCCGGCTTTAGACTCCTCTATAGCATCCAATAACCGACGAGCATTGGCAGGTGATCTAAATAGATAAACAGTTTCAACTAAACTGGTTAAATCAGACTCTGAAATCAAAGCAACATTTTCACCATCACGGCGGTTTATGATATAGATCTGATGATTTTGTACTACCTGTTCTAATAACTGAAAAAAGCCATTTCGTGCCTCTGTTGGGGATGTGATTTCGTAGGGAAGCATAAGCTGATGTACATAGTTATGTTCATTTATTATAAGCAATGCGCCCTGATCAAGCCAAAATAGAGACGAAGGCTTGATATCCCTTGGCTGATGAGCTATTGTCTCAATCCTCACTGCGATCGCGCCCACAACCCAGATGGGATGTGGTTTTGTCGATGTCTTGGTTGCTGGCTAGCTACTGTTGTGAGAGGGATATCGCCGTTTCACAACGATTGGCTGGTGTGAGAGTTTTGGATTCACAAATCACCACAGCGACTCATTGGAGTAAATACCCTTACACGTTTGTGGATCTGTTTACACTAGCACTGGTTGTGTAAGCGATCGCTGATTTACTAGAAAGTAGCCGAAATGACACAGACAAGCTAAGTCGTGATTATTGGAGAAATCACTTTTAGCTTTTGCGCTCGTGTCTCAGGGTTTATACCAATTCTCGATGTAGATGCACTTAATACAGTGCAGCAAACAGGAACACCTGAAACCCAGGATAATCATTAAGTGCATTTTTAAAGAGAAAGGGTATGAGTAACTCATTGCTCAGGAGATAGTCATGTCTACGAAATCCGTTAGTCATCCCTTAAGCTTTCTTAGCTATTTAGATCTCATTTTGGACAACCAGATATTCCCCAGCTTGGAGAAATCCTTAACCCTAAGCCTGAATGATTACTACCGCTTCTGGCACGGAACTCCTCGTCGATTCGAGGGGGAGGATAATCAGGGAAGTTTCCAGGTTAGCGTTCCCCTAACGTTGGACAGCCAAACCCGGGGAATGGGGAATAGCCTTGAACTCGACAGTTCCCGCCAAACAGCATTACAGCCAGCTTTCTCCAACCGTTCCTTCTCTGATGGCAATTATCACCATAACTTCAGCCTCAACCTAGCTGGGTTGCTGAATGGTATAGCCGAGGCGGCGACAGCACAAAATTTCAGTACAGCCACCCTTAACCCGACTACTCAAGACCAATTGGTACTGTTAGAGACTCCACCGAATGTTACCAGTCAAACCACTACTCTTGACAATAGCCGTTTCAGTGGGGGTGTTGAGAGTAGCGACGAACCGTTGACGTTCCAGAATACCTTAACCCGTGAACAGGCGAGTGTGCCTATTGTCGAAAGTAATAGCAGTGTGATTGAGAGTGTAGCCAGTACAACCGAATCCATGGCTCTGACTCTGGAAGCAGAAGATGACAACCCCCAGGTTGACTCTAGTGTTACAACCACGTCTGAGGATTTGACTGTATCTGTTGATGCTACAGATACCGCAGAAATTCGGGGGACTCAGTGGGAGGACAAGAATGACAATGGGGTGCAAGATGCCGATGAACCGGGTTTAGCGGGTTGGACGGTTTTCCTCGATGAAAACTTCAACGGTAAGCTTGACCCAGGGGAAACCTCAACCACCACTGACGCCGATGGCAATTACACATTCACAAACCTAGCACCAGACACTTACACAGTAGCGACAGTGCTGCAACCTGATTGGAAGCTCACCTTTCCGACTAATCCTAATCCTAATCCCAATCCTGGGATGCAAAGTGTTCTGATTCCGGTTACAGACCGACGTGACCTGATTTTCGACCCACAGCGCGACTTACTTTATATTACAACCAGTGATGGAGATTTGCAGCGCTATGATATTGACACACAAACCTTATTGAACCCCTTTAATGTCGGCAACTCGTTAAATGGAGGGGATATTACCCCAGACGGTAATGCTTTGTATATTGCCGAAGACCAGCGGGGGGCGACACAAGGCTTTGTTCGCAAGGTGAGTTTGAGTGATGGGACTGTTACTAACCTGACATACGATTTAGATTTCGGTGAAGGGGGGGCTTGGGACGTTAATATTGCCTTGAATGGGAAAGGCTTTTTGACCACAGACTATGAAGGCTCAGGCTGGACTCCATTCCGAGAGCTTGACCTAACCACGGATACCCTGTCAATACGGACAGACGTGGGTGGCTCTATTCGTGGAGAGGTAAGGCAAAACACCAGTATTAATCGCAGTGCGGATCGCAGCTTCTTGTTCATGACAGAATCTAATAGCTCCGCCGGTCCTATATTTACCTACGATGGGGTTACCGATACATTTCCCAAAAGGGCAAGAACGGATACTTCTCTGAGCAGCGCTTTATCTGCTGTAAACCGGGATGGCTCTCTGATTGCCCTAGAATTAAACAACGGCATTTCTATCTTTGACCAAAACCTCAATGCGATCGAGAATCTAGGCAATGTAGATGGTGGCATGGCATTTGACCCAGTCAGCGACATCCTCTATGCTGCCAACTCGACGACAGATGAAATCATTGCCTTTAATACAGACACTTGGGATGAAATTTATCGCATTGACATTGGAGAAGATATTGGCAGTGGTTTCTCTAATTCCTCCAGACCTCTGGGTAATGGGGTAATGACGGTGAGTGATAACGGACAACACCTATTCATGTCCACTCCTGATGGGGTGCGGATGTTAGAGCTGAGACGTTCGGGTACACAAGTCGTTGATTTGAGTGCCGGAGAAATTGCGGAGGATGTCAACTTTGCTGCATCTCAGGAATTGACAGAAATTCGCGGGGTTAAGTGGGATGATAAGAATGGTAATGGGGTGAAAGATGCGGGTGAACCCGGTTTAGCAGGTTGGACAATTTTTCTGGATCAAAATTCTAACGGTCAACTCGATAGTGGGGAAACTTCGACAACCACTGATGCTAATGGTAATTACGCTTTTACCAGTTTAACACCAGGGCGTTATCAGGTGGCTGAGGTGATCCAATCGGGCTGGACACAGACATTTCCGCAAAGCTTGTTTGTTAGCAGCGATAATACCTTATTTGAATACACGTTTGATGGTACTCAACTTCAATCCATCAGTATTCCCAGTGGTTCAAGTTCTAGCACAAGCACAGAAGATGTCAGGGATCTGATCTTAGACCAGAATGGTGATATCCAGTTTTACAATGGCACATTTGATCCGTTTTTGAGTACTTATGATCCAACCACTAGCACTTGGAGTCATCATACTTATCCAGGTTGGAGTACAGTCAATAACATAAGTTATGGTGGCATCGCTAGCTATCAAAACTATGTTTATGTCACCGATATGTCTACGTTTGGTGATGGGGGAGCCGATCAAGCCAATGGAATTGTTCGTTTCAATATCAATGACTATTCCGGTCAACGATTGGCGGAAAACTTTGCTGATAATGGTGAGTTTATTGACCTCACTATCGGCTTAGACGGTCTATTGTATGGGCTTGAAGATTATGGCGATATCTCGGTCTATGATCCACTGACTCTTGATTTGCTGAGGACGCTTGACCTAGGTCATACCAGCGACCGGGCGATTGCCGTTAACGCGGCGGGTGAGATTTTTTCAGCTAGTTGGGATGGGAATATTTATCACTTTGATGCCAATGGCATCCGGCAAAAAAGTATTAGTAGTGGTGCCAATGATCTGACAGATATTGATATCTCATCCACGGGCAAATTATTGGTAGGTTCACGATCTGGAGACATTATTCTGACAGATGAGTCTCTGGATAGCGTTAGTTCCTTTAATGTGGGCAGCGATACAACCTTTGTCGCGTTCAATCCCCAAGCCACTCATGTCGTACCCCTGAGAACGGGTCAAATTGTTGAGGCTATCAACTTTGCGGCTAATGCGATACCTGTACTCAACACCAATGAAGGACTAACCTTGGATGAGGCAGGAACGGCAACGATTACCAGTAGCTTATTGCAAGTCACCGACACCGACAACACGGCAACAGAACTAACCTACACGCTGACTCAGGCATCAATCAACAGTATCCTCTCCTTAAACGGTAATTCGCTGAGTGTTGGTCAGACGTTTACCCAGGATGATATCAACAATAACCGCCTCAGCTATCAGCATAATGGCGGCGAGACAACCAGCGATCGCTTTAGTTTTACGGTGGCGGATGGGGCTGGCAATACTCTTAACGGTAATAGCTTCAATATTACAGTCAACCCCGTTAACGATGCCCCTGTGGTGACGATTAATCAGGGCGGATTCCTGCGCCAAGGTCGAACGATTACCATTGCCCAAAATTCATTACGCACTGCAGACCCCGATAATTTGCCCTCTGAACTGATGTACAGCCTCAGTAGTTTGCCCAGTAATGGTACGCTAATGTTAAATGAGGTTGCCCTGACTTTAACGGATACCTTTACCCAGGATGATATTAACCAGGGTCGCCTGAACTATCAGCATGATGGTAGCAGCGCCACCAGCGACAGTTTCGATTTCACGGTTACCGATGGTGTGGCTTCCGTTAACGACAGCTTGACGTTGAACATTACCCTTGACACGGGAGTTCCCAGTATTGTCAGGGATATTGTTCCGGGTTCGGGTGATTCATCTCCCACTCATCTGACTAATGTCAATGGCACGCTGTACTTCAGTGCCAACGATGGATTCAACGGCACTGAACTGTGGAAGAGTAATGGTACAGCCCTAGGGACTGAATTGGTTAAAGACATCAGACCTGGTTCGTTCTCTTCAGGGGTTGCCAATTTGACCAATGCCAATGGCATGTTGTACTTCACAGCTAATGATGGTGTCAACGGGACTGAATTGTGGACGAGTGACGGTACTGTGGATGGCACGATGCTGGTTAAAGACATCCGGGTGAACCGCCGTAGTTCTTCTCCGGCTCATCTGACTGATGTTGATGGCACGCTGTACTTCACGGCGAATGATGGCGTTAACGGTAATGAATTATGGCACAGTGACGGTACAGCCAATGGTACAGTCCTGGTTAAGGATATCAACACAGGAAACAGTAGCTCTTCTCCTGCCAATCTGATTAATGTTAATGGCACATTGTACTTCACAGCTGATGATGGCGTTAACGGCACTGAATTATGGCACAGTGATGGTACAGTCGATGGTACGGTGCTGGTGAAAGACCTTTACCCAGGGGCTGGTGGTTCGTTCCTCGACAATTTTACTGAGGTTAATGACACGCTGTATTTCACCGCTTATAATCCAAACTATGGGATTGAGTTGTGGAAGAGTGATGGGACAGCAGTCGGAACCCTACTGGTGAAAGATATCTATGCGGGAGCGGGCAGTTCCTCGCCACAAAATCTTACCCCTGTTGATGATACGCTCTACTTCACTGCCTTTGATGGATTGACCGGTTATCAGTTGTGGAAGAGTGATGGCACGGCAGATGGAACCATGCTGGTTACAACTATTAATCCAGGTTCTGGCATTTCATCGCCGCAAAATCTTACGGCTGTCAATGACACACTCTATTTCACTGTCAATGATGCCGCGAATAACACGGAGTTATGGAAGAGTGACGGGACAATCCAGGGAACTGGACGGATTAAAGAGTTTGGGGACAGTGAGAGTGCCAGCGTTGCTAATCTAATCAATATTGATGGCACACTCTACTTTACGGCTGATGACGGGGTGAGTGGGACTGAGCTTTGGATCAGTGATGGCACGGCTTCAGGAACCGATCCAGTCAGGGATATTTACTTAGGCGCTGGTGGTTCTTCCCCTGCCAATCTCACTGACGTTGAGGGTACACTCTACTTCACGGCTAACGACGGCGTGAATGGAACTGAATTGTGGGTTTTCTAGGACAAGATTGATGGGATTGAGCTGAAGTTAGACGAGAGTTCAAAAATTTTGGCAACGGAAATAACCTTTCCGTTGTCTGGTGGGGCGCATCGCTATGGGGGCGCATCGCTATGCGCCCCTACAATCTTTCACCTGCTGAAAGCCACAATAGAGACGAATACCTCTATATTCCTCTGGCTGATGAGCTATTGTCTCAATCCTCACTGCGATCGCCCCCAGAACCCGGATGGGATGCGGTTTTGCCGACGTTGTGGTTCTAAGCTGTTGCTGCGAGAACGTTATCGCAGTCTGCGACTGATTGGACAAGGGGGGTTTGGCAAAACGTTTTTAGCGGTGGATGAGGATAAACCCTCGAAACCCCAATGTGTGATTAAGCAGTTTTTTCCTCTCTATCAGGGGACAAGTGATGTCCGGAAAGCGACAGAATTATTTGAACGAGAAGCCGTGCGTCTGGATGAGTTAGGGAAACATCCCCAGATTCCGGAATTGCTGGCTCATTTTACCCAGGATAATCGCCAATATTTAGTTCAAGAATTTATTGATGGGCAAAATTTAGCCCAAATCCTGGCAAAGGATGGGGTATTTAACGAACAGCAGATTCGGGAGATGCTGCGAGATTTGCTAGCTATCCTTGAGTTTATCCACTCCCGTTCTGTGATTCATCGCGATATTAAGCCAGAAAATATTATTCGTCGCAGGCATATTTATACAGGAGAAACCGAGGACAACGGAGAAAGTGTGATCAAGGGAAATTTGGTATTAGTTGATTTTGGTGCGGCTAAACATGCCATTGGTACGACAAAAACAGGAACGACTGTGGGGACACCAGACTATATTGCCCCAGAACAAGCTAAAGGAAAAGCCATTTTTGCCAGCGATTTGTATAGTTTAGGTGTTAGTTGTATTCATTTACTAACGCAAATATATCCTGAACAATTGTTTGATACAGGCGAGGATACCTGGGTATGGCGGCGTTACTTAAAAACGAACTCGATTAGTGATGAATTAGGCTATATTTTAGATAAACTCCTGAAACGAGCCACCAATCACCGTTATCAATCTGTCGCTGAAGTTCTGCGGGATTTAAATCAACTCCCCTCGATTTCCCTAACTCAATATCCTACCCCATCGCTATCGCCTCAATCAATTAGCCTGTCAAGATTTCAGGGAACAGGAAAGCAAAGCGCGATCGCATCAACTCCGGCGCATCCCCTCATCCTCCAGCCTCCCTCTCATCCTCCCTTAACTAACTGGCAAGTGGTGCAAACTCTCAATGGACATTGGGGTTCGGTAGAAGCAGTGGCGATTAGTCCCGATGGCTTAATTCTTGCTAGTGGTAGTGCAGACGCTACGGCTATGTTATGGCAGTTACCAGCAGGACGAGAGTATCATACTCTAAATGGTCATCTTGAACGAGTCTGTGCTATCGCCTTCACTGCTGATAGTCAATATTTAGCTACAGGAAGTTATGACCAAACCATCAAACTTTGGCAGGTAGAGAATGGACAACTTATTTTAACCCTCACGGGTCATCGGAAATGGATTAGTTCCCTCGCCATTAGTCCCGATGGAGAGATAGTAGCCAGTGGTAGCAATGATGGCACGATTAAGTTATGGCATATCCAACAGGGTAGGGAATTACAAACGCTTACAGGACATACCTCCTATATTAATGATGTTGCCATCAGTCCCGATGGAGAAATCCTTGCCAGTGTTAGTGGGGATGGAACGGTGAAATTATGGCAAATCAGTACAGGGGAGGAACAGGATAGTTTTGGTCATAGCCAGTTACGTTTCGGCTTTTTCTATTCTGTTGCCTTTAGCCCCGATGGGCAACTCCTCGCCACCGGAAAAAGCGATGGCACAATTACATTATGGCAGTTAGAGACAAGACGGGAACTCGGTACTCTTAGGGGTCATACTCAACGAGTACGGACATTAGCCTTTAGTCCCGATGGATACACGTTAGCCAGTGGTAGTATGGATAAAACGATTAAGATCTGGCAACTGTATGATAGGCAAACTCTTGCTACTTTGAATGGGCATACTTGGGAAGTTTATGGTGTTGCCTTCAGCCCCGATGGTGAGACACTTGTGAGTGGCAGTATGGATAAGACGATTAAAATTTGGTGTTGTGATTAACATAAAAAGTACAGAGGGTTATTCAACTAATGACAGTTTCTCTATACTTTCTATAATCAAGAGTTGCTGGGAGCGAGATAAGGGGGAGCATCCCATTTTGGCAAATAGGCGGGAAGGGTAGATTTTTAATTCGCGTGGCACATCTCTACATGAACACTCATAACCCAATCAACTCGCTTCTCGCACCTGATCCGTATAATCTTTGGGACGCATTTGACGAAATACTTGCAACGCCGCTTGCCGTAAACTGAGGGGGAAATAAGATAAAATAACTCCCAATTGCGCTTTCCGAGAACTGCCAATGATCTCCGCCACATCTTGCAACATTTGGCGTCCCTGAACCGTATCCCCATTTTCAATTAACCGTAATCCCAAAGCTTCTTTTGTCCATGCCAATTTTTGTATCCGTAGCTTTTCTAATTCTTGATCGGGAAATCGATAACTATCAATACAAAAAACCTTCGCCTTCAAAAAATGCAAATTCTGTCTTAAACTCGTCTGTCCCCCGTGAAACCGATACTCCATCAAATATTCTGGCAAAAAATACCCCTGCTTTCCCGCGATCGCTAATCGTACCAGTAAATCAAAATCCTCGCAGCCATCGGCTTCCGGGCGCATATAATCCACATCCTGCAAACAGGCGCGACGAAACAATGTCGAACCCACCTGCAAACTCTGATATTGAAACGTTTGCCGTATTAAATCAGGAATTATACCGGGCTTCAGCTTATCCTTTCCCCATTTCGCCGCATTCTCTTTCGTCGCCGACTCCACACGATTGCCGTTTTTATCAATAACCCAGTGATTCGTACAGACAAAATCAACACGGGGTTCCGCCTCTAATACTGCCACTGTTTTTTCTAAGAACTCCGGCGTTAGGGCATCATCATCATCAAATTTGATAAAATAGTTTCCCTGTGCCGCATCAAATCCAGAGCGCATATTTTTACTGCGTCCTATATTCTTAGTATGGCGAATATAGCGAATGCGGGAATCATCCCACTCACGGACAACCGTAGGCGTCTCATCGGTTGAGCCATCGTCGCAAATAATTAACTCAAAATCTTTATAAGTTTGATTCAGAACACTATTAACTGACTCAACCAGATAGTTGGCACGATTGTAAGTAGGAATACAAACACTAACATTAGACATAATATACTTAATTCAATATGTGGATAGTTAAATTAAATTTTTGGTTTTTCATGACAAATAACAATCACTTGATAGTCACTTGAAGTTTGATGGCAAACTGACTTAACACATCTTTCAAATAACTTAGATGTCAGCTCCCAAGATTTGGCAACTTGGGGACTTTTGAGAGAAATTAAAAAAACAAGCACAGTTCTCCTTCAATAACTATTCAAAACTACAGAGTTACTCGTAAAGATATGGACTACACAAACATTTACACCTCGGCAACAGTTGCTAGCTAAAAACACGTTTTTTTGCCTGATTTAAACGTTTATTAAGTAGCGTTTCGTCCAACAATCCCCGTTTGGTTCCAAAAAAGCTAGAACAGTGGAGTTTAGGACGAACATCCGCCGCTTTAAACTGACCATATTCTTCAATCATCGATAGTTTCAATCCGGTTTCACTCGTTCGAGTCGTTCGTCATAAGGAATCACACAAACTGGAATGTCAGGACTGACATTCACCTCGATGCTGTTGAGTAAGGCAACGAGTTGGTGATAAACTGCATCATTAGCTAGGGTATAAATACCAAAGGATGACATAGAGAAAAATCCTCACTGTAGCAGTTTTCCAATAGCTTAACCTATTTTTTGGAAGATTGGTTGATGTCGAATACACTTGGAAGTAGTCCAGGCAGTGCTAGGAACCGATCTGAGTCGATACTGGTATAGTTGGACACTAATTCCTGATCAAACGATGAACTCTGATCGCATTCCCCATAGTCAACCCTACCCCTCCTTTGTCCCCAAGGTATCCGTCGTGGCTCTCCCGTACATGGTGTGATAAATTTTACTTATTTGTGTGGCGATTGGCTTGATTTGAGGAAAACCTAGCTTTTAAGCTGGATTAGTTGGGTTTCCTTTGTCAACCCAACCTACAAGCATTACACCGTGGGACTTTAGCTTAATTCATAAGACTTTATTATCACTCTAAGTACGGGAGAGCCGTGCCTTGCAACCTTCCTCCTTCCCTTCTGCCCTCTGCCCTCTGCCCTCTGCCCGTTTCCACTGTCAAAACTTGCGGCGGGGTGGAATCGGGCGGATACAAAAAATCAAATTGCACCAATCTTTGACTCGATGGGGGCATTTTTAGCGTCACTAACGGTTCCCCTGCTTGTCCTCGTTGTTGAACTAAATGCCAATATCCTGTGCGCGGCACTCCCGCATCATCGTTATAGCGTAGTCGCACTGTTCCTCGGAAAAAGACTTGGTTAGCTGGAGGTTCTAGAAACCGTAATCCGTCCTGAATTTCCTCTTGTTTCAGAGGCGTTTGTAGGGATAGTGTCACCGTTTGTGTGTCCCTGGTCGGATTCACCAAGGGTAAGGTTAAGCTATATTGCACGCCATAGTTTCCATGGGCAAAATAAGCCGTATCGGGATAACGTACCAGCATCCTCGCACTCTGACTTTGATCAGTTCCTAAACGTCCACCGGGTAAGGTACTCAATCCGTAAGAAAAGACGTCTCCCGGTTCCGGAATCGTCAAAACTTGGGAGGTGGGACTATCCGTTAACTGAGTTTGCCACTGTGATCCTTGAGCCACACCTGCAACCCGACCATAGATAATATTACCCGTGGTCGAGTCTGGTGGAGTAGGGGCGCGATCGCGGGGTTTAGCTAATTCCCCTGTATCCAATAGCTGCTGCCATTCTACCAGGGTGGGGGCGCGTTCATTTCCCGCCTCATCGGTGGGTGCATAACGGGCGAGACTGGCTAGATAAACCTGTCCATCACTGCGTAACCGCATTAACGTGGAACGCCCATTAATCGGGGGTTCCAAGGATTTCACGGGAATCGGTAAATTAAGTAACAGGCGGCTTTGTTGAGGCGGAATCACCACTTGCGGTGGAAAGTCGGCTTGGCGATAGCCTCTCAAAATATCATTCATTACCCGACTACCGGGACCGGCATACACTGTACCTTGGGGATTCTTAACCTGAGACGGTAACTGGATAAACGGTGCATCGGGTTGACTTAAATAACTAGCCGCTTGCAAAATATCAACTGTGACCGATTCTTCACCCGGATTATGTACCAGTAGTCCCAAATATAGCGTCCGTAAATCATCCGGTGTTGGCGCTTTAGCAACATGATGGGCAAAGATATCAAAGCGCCCCTGAAAGGGAAAGTTTAAGTGGGCGCTAGGAGAGGCTTTGTTGTTTCCTGAAAATGTCGAGAGTAAAATTCCCTCAGTTTGCACAAGTTCCGGACTATTGCTATTGAAAACAGGAACCTGATCCAGTTGTCCCGGTAACGGACGTACCTCTTGCGGTTGTACAATCTCCACTGGGGGTGGGGGGGTTGGCGTAGCTTGGGCGAGGGGGAAAATGGGCAGAAACGCGAACATTAGCGAGATAAAGGTTTAAGATTTAGGGAATCGGGAACAGGGAACAAAGAAACTAAGTATACTTCATTATTCTGATAACCGCAAAATAACAGAGTATCGCAATGGGCGATCGCAAATCCAGATCTTCACCGAGAGTGCAAAAGCCATTCATGACTATCAAAAGTGCAGCAGCTACAATCCGCCAATCCTGGTGCTGGTGGTTAATTGGGGGTTTGGGTATGTTGAGTGCGATCGCCTCTTCTCCTGATCCCGCCCTCGCTCAGATTACACCAGATGACACATTGGGGGTAGAACGTTCCATTGTTACTCCCTTTGGACAGATTGATGTCATTGAAGGCGGTGCTGTCCGAGGGATTAATCTCTTCCACAGTTTCCAGGACTTTAATATCGATGCTGACCGAGGAGCCTATTTTTTTAGTCCGGCTAATATCCAAAATATCTTAACACGAGTAACTGACCAAAATCCGTCTTATATTCTGGGTACGCTGGGAACCTTTGGCAACTCTACTCCTAATTTATTTTTAATCAACCCCAATGGCATTATCTTTGGATCTAATGCCAAGCTAGATGTGGGGGGTTCATTTGTCGCAACAACAGCGAATGGGATTGGTTGGGATAATCAGGGGCAATTTAGTGCCTCGGAACCGGAAACAAGTCGGTTACTCACTATCAATCCGGATGTTCTCTTTTTTAACCAACTCTCGAATTCAGCCGAAATTGTTAACCGTTCCACTGGCACCGATCCTGTCCTGGAAGGATTTGTGAATGGATCGCTATTTGAACAGGGACTTCAGGTTCTAGATGGCAAAAGTTTATTGTTAATTGGTGGTAATGTCAGGTTAGAAGCAGGGGGTCGATTAAGTGCGTTGGGAGGTCGGATTGAGTTAGGCGGTTTAGCTACACCCGGAGAAGTTGACTTGCAAGTTGATGGGGATCTTCTAAGTCTGAATTTTACGCCTGATAGTTCGTTATCCGATGTTAGTTTAACCGATGCTGCCCGTGTGAGTGTGCGGGGTATCGGTGGCGGAGATATTATTGTTAATGCCAATACCTTTAGCACAACAAATGAGGGTCGGTTAGTCGCAGGTACAGAAGGGATGGAAGATGCCGGAGATATTATCATTAATGCTAACGCGAGTGTTGACTTAAGCGGTTCAGGAAGTGGCATTTTCAATCAAGTTATTCAGGGTGCTTCGGGAAATGGGGGAGATATTTTGATCAATACACAATTGTTCTCTGCAACCGCTGAAGCCTTCGTATTTGCCAGCACCCAGTCTAATACATCGGGAAATTCAGGTCAGGTTGTCGTTAACAGTGATTATGTAACTCTTTCATCCGGTGCAGTTATTGGTTCAGCAGTTTTGGGTTCAGGAGATGCTGGCGATGTCGGTATTATTGCTAGTCAAACAGTGGAGTTGACGGAAGCTGATATTATCGCTATAGCTGGCAATTCAGCTATTGGCAATGCCGGAATAATTGAAGTCAAAACGGGCAATTTAACCTTAGCTCAAAATAGTGAAATTAGTAGTGCTAATTTTGGCATTTTGGGCAATGCTGGAACGATTGAAATTAATGTAAACGAAAATGCGACTTTTGCGGAAAATAGTGATCTCGCCAGTCATGGCTTTAACGGTATAGGTGATGGAGGAAATATAACAATACAAGCCCAGGGCGATGTCCGTTTTTCTAGTGGCAGTGATATTTGGGCAAATACCTTACTCGGAGATGCGGGTCATGTTACAATAAAAGCCAATAATCAAATAGTATTTTCTGGTAATAGTGATGTTTTAGCCAGTTCTTTCGGTCAAGGTAATGGTGGTGATATTAAAATTATCGGTCAGTCACTTTCCTTACTCGACGAGTCTGATTTGATTACTAGCTCATTAGGTATAATAGACAGCAATTCACGCCTTATCCTAGGAGTAAGTAGTGGCAGCATTGCTGTGCAAACATCTGAATTTGTCAATCTAGATAACGACAGTAGCTTAATGGCTAGTAGTGGTAATACATTTGACATTAGTAACAGACTCGAATTAACACCAGTCGATTAATTGTCCGAGATGGGGGAAAAGTGTTAGCTTCAACGATTGGCGAAGGTCAAGGGGGAACCTTAGACATTAATGCGTCTGAATCTGTGGAGGTGATTGGTACTCTTCCTATCGATAGTACTATTTTTGCTGGATTTTTACCCAGCCAGATTAGTACAGAAACATTGGGAACAGGAACCGCCGGAACAATAACGATTGATACCGATAAATTAGTTGTCCGCGATGGTGCAGAAGTCTCGGTGCGAACGGCGGGTGAGGGTCAAGGGGGACGTTTGAATATTAATGCATCTGCACTGGTAGATGTGAGGGGAACGGCGATTGATAATCCCCAATTAACAAGCAAAATTACCAGTGACACCAGTGGTGACCAAGATGCGGGTAATTTAAGTATACAGACGGGACAACTTATTGTAAGCGATCGCGCCCAGATTACCGCCAGCAGTCGCCAAGGAACCGGAAAAGCTGGAGATATCGAAATTGAAGCCAATTCGATTCAACTGAACCAGCAAGGAGAACTGATTACTCAAACGGAATCCGGAGATGGGGGTAATATTCGCCTACAGGTTGATGACTTATTACTTCTACGTCGAAATAGTACAATTTCCACCACCGCCGGACAAGCTGGCGCAGGTGGCGACGGCGGAAATATTACCATTGAGGCGGGTTTCGTCACAGGTATTCCTACCGAAAATAGTGATATTACCGCGAATGCCTTTGAGGGACAAGGAGGGAGAATTGATATCACCACTCAGCGTATCTTTGGGTTAGAATTTCGGGATAATCTTACACCCTTGAGTGATATTACCGCCAGTTCTGAATTTGGCATCAACGGTGAGTTTAATCTGGAATTGTTAACATCAATTGACCCCAATCAAGGCTTAATTGAGTTACCCACTGGGTTAGTGGATGCCGAAAAGTTAATTGACCGTTCCTGTCAAGCTGGAGGTGCAGCATTAGCCAGTAGTTTCACGATAACAGGTCGCGGCGGTATCCCAGCGAGTCCCTTGGATTTTCTCAGTGGTGATGTAATGGTCAGTAATTGGGTAACTCTAGATGCTGATACTCCAGATGAACTCAATCAAGAACCCGTTACATCTACTCCTATCCAGCCCCAACGGATTATAGAAGCACAAGGATGGGTAAAAATGCCCGATGGGACGATAATTCTCACCGCTCAAGCCCCCACAGCCACACTATCCACTATGCCAGAAATAAATACCTGTAAAATGGGTAAAATGGTAGAAGAATAGACACAATATAGTGACACCTCAACCAAATCTATCCTCAGCCCAAATTAAGATATGTAGGGGCGACCCGCTGCACTAATAAAAAATTCCAATCCACTCAATTGACTCGGGTCGCCCTTCCTCAAATATTGACCGATTTGTTTATGTGTAAAATTGAGGTAAAGCCTTGCTTTCATTATTTAGGATTTTATTCTATAATGAAGCAGGTTTCACTATTCTCGAAAAAATTATAGCTTATCTCTCTAGTTAATGAAAAATTCCATGCAAGCCAGACCATTTTTAAAATGGGCAGGTGGGAAAAGCCAACTCATTAAAGAAATTGATGAAATTTTGCCTGAAGAGTTAACTCAGGGAAAAATAAATCGATATATTGAACCCTTTGTCGGTGGCGGATCTGTATTTTTTTATATTGCCCAGTTGGGCGAAATTGAAGAATTTTTGATTTTTGATATTAATCCTGAACTCATTCTAGCGTATAAGACGATCCAGAAAAATGTGGAAGACTTGATTGAACTTCTGTTAAAGCTTCAAGACAAATATTTATCTTTCGATGCCGAAAAACGAAAGCAATATTTCTATCAAATCCGCTCTCAATTCAATCTACAGCGTCAACAAATAGACTTCCAGACTTATCACCCAGACTGGGTTGAGAGAACCGCTCACCTAATTTTTCTCAACCGCACCTGTTTTAATGGATTGTTCCGAGTCAATTCCCAAGGAGAATTTAATGTTCCAATCGGTCGATATAAGAAGCCCAAAATTTGTCATCCAGATAACCTGATAGCGGTGGCTCAAATTCTGCAAAATACTCAGATTCATTATGGAGATTTCACAGAATCTGAAGCGTTTGTGGATAATCGATCTTTGGTTTATTTCGATCCTCCCTACAGACCTCTAAGCAAAACCGCTAATTTTACGTCTTATGCTCAAGAAATATTTGATGATTCGTCACAATTAAGATTACGAGATTTTTTTCGAGTCTTGGATCACAAGGGTGCTAAGTTGATTTTGAGTAACTCTGACCCCAAAAATGAAAACTTAGAGGATAATTTTTTTGACGTTGCTTATGCAGAGTATCATATAAAACGAGTAAAGGCACAACGCACTATTAATAGTAAAGCAACTAGGCGAGGACAGATTAATGAATTGTTAATCAAGAATTATTAAATGTAGCGGTGTGGCACACCTAATTTGTTAGATTAGCATTGTAGGGGCGCAAATCTAGGGCTAAAGCCCTTACTACAAGCCGATTCTATGCAACGATTTGAGTTGTGTCAGTCCATAAGCCTTCAACAATATCGAGTTTTTTTAAGTACACCTGAAACATTTTCGTATGTTCAAAATACGTTTACATATTTGATAAATTAAAGTCAAGCATCTTGAGCAATTAAACAGAAATAATGTCGTTACTTAGCTAACTTAGCTTTAACTTGAGAAAAATCCTAGTAGAATCTAGAATATAAGGTAGAAGTACAATTGTTGTCCAGTAATGGGGGTGCTGAAACATGAACACCCGCGCAATCACCCAACTTTCTCTCATTGTCCTGAGTCTGACTACGGCGATCGCGCCAGCTCATTCGAGTCGTCAAACCTTCCCGACTCAACCTAGGGTGGCTCAGTCTGAAGCCTATCTGTTGGCTCAATCAGGAGGAGGCGTTAATCTTGACGCATTACCGAGTGTCTTTCATTTTTTTCGAGACATTTCCGATGACCAAAAGTATCTGATTTTGGAAAAAAGAGGCAACCTAGTGGTTGGTTATGGCTATAAGTATCAAACTGACTTGAATCTTTGCTTTCGAGGCACAGCAAACGGTAGATCCGTCACCAATGCTGATTCAGCAACACCACTTGCTTCTTTGCGTGAATCGTGGGAATTTACAGAGAACATCAACGTTAATCTAAACAACTACCAAAAAGTGCCTTTAGAAAACATTCAATCCGACATTGATTTTCAACAAAGGCTTTATGAATGCAGAAGACTCTTAGCCGCAGCACCCCCCTCCGCTGTTAACGCTTGGACAGATTTTTTCTTCTATCGCCTTTACCCTCAAATGCAAGGGGAGAAACTTCAACCCTCACAAACTCAATTACAGCAAGAATGGGTCGCGATTCGTCGTGCGATCGCGGATAAAATTAGGTGGACGCCAAGAGACTGTGAGCAACCGCCTGAGTCGGATGGATATGATGTGGTTAATTATAGTCCGAATCAGGTGGCTGATGCGGTTTTCTATGCCCGTCATCCTGAACTTAATGGACGAAAAATTCGTCCGGGGGAAACGAATCTAGCTAGGGAATGGAATGCGATTCAGAACCGTCTTCCTGAGTTTGTCTGCTATAATCCCTGAAGAATTTTTATTAGGGAACTTTACTTCCAGCTAACTCTGTAATTACCTGCTCCAACCCAGCAACAACTCGCGCTAATCGTTCATAGTCCACTTTATCGGGCGTATCTTCGTCGGTATGATAATAAGGATAGCGAAAGGGTGCCGTATCTGTTACCATTACACCCGGATACCCCTGCTGCCAAAATGCCCAGTGGTCTGACCAACCCACACCCGGAATTAGATTAGGTAACGCCGCACCTTCAGAGGGAAATTTAGCATGACGGCGGAAGGAGTCAACGACGTTGTGAACGAGTTTTCTTGACCCTAAATTGCCAACAAACCCGATAAAATTTCCTTGTAAGGGATAAATCCGGTCTAGGGGAAACGGATAGCGCTGAGAACCAATCTTATCGGAATAATACCCCATGGTTTCCAAACTCAGCATCGCCACAATATTCTCATTGCGATCGCGGCATTGTTTGGCATAGACTAAACTTCCCATATTATCGGTTTGAAAAAAGGGCGGTTCCTCATTCACAAACTCCACAAAGCGCAGCGTTCTAGCCGACTTTTTTCCCGCAAATAAACGCGCTAATTCCAAGGTTGCGGCTGCGCCCGTACCGTTATCATTCGCCGCCGGACTGGTATAGACTGAATCGTAGTGACCGCCAACGACAACGATTTCCTGGGGTTTTTCAGTGCCAAGAATTTCGACTTCAAGATTGTAATACGTTTGATTATCAATCTCGTATCCCTGTCGCTTGACTTTATAGTCCGATTCTGATAGATGCTGTTCCAAAAAATTAGTCGTCGCGATTAAACCGTCATAGTACAAATAGTTGCGCCGTCCAATTTCCCCCGCCAATTTTTCCACATCTTGCTGAAGCGCATTTTGCAAGGCGATTTCTTTCTGAGTCAGGGGTGGGAGTTCACCGTTATAACTTTCTCCAGGCATTCGGATCATTACAGACCATGCGCCAAGTAGGACGATTACAAGGATTAGACTCAGTATAGCGAGTCGGATGGCTCCGGAGCGATTCAGGAGGGGAATTTTCCACGACGGTTTGCTTAATAGTGGAGTCATTTGTCAGGGAACAGGGAACAGGGAACAGGGAACAGGGAACAGGGAATACAAAATAATTTAGACAGGGCGGGTTTAGTGACATCTGGGTTAAAACTTTCCCGTTAATGGTGAAACCCGTCCCTACATACAGACGCGCCATGGCGTGTCTCTACGAAACCACCTCATCATTATTGGTATTGGGCTTGGGAGGTAAGGTACAACAGTTAATATCATTCAAACAAACTTTACCCCACTGCAACGCCCAACGCACCAGTGCGACTCGATTATCGGTATGGGTCTTCTGCAAAATATTACTAATATGATTATCGACGGTGCGCTTACTGATTTCCAAGTCCTGGGCAATCTCCTGATTGGTCAAACCAGCGGCGACCAGGTCTACAATTTGTAATTCCCGGTCTGAGAGAGAAACTGACTTATCCGACTTGCCACCAGCCATAGGTATTTTGCCCTTGGTAAATCTACTTATGCCTTTTTAATTCTAACGAACTCGCTCGATACCTACACGCCATAACTCATCCTGGTTTGAGAGATTTATTTTAACGAGCGGTTAAGCCTCTGGTAGTCTGAGGTAAATGTTGAGGTGTATATTGCCGTGACTAATCCTCGTGTTCTCTGCCTCGGTGAAATTTTATTCGATCGCCTAGCTAATCAAGTTGGACGTTCCCTGGAACAAGTCGAATCCTGGACGCCTTATCCTGGGGGAGCGCCAGCGAATGTGGCTTGTGCGTTGGTTAAGTTGGGAACTCCGGCGGCGTTTATCGGAGCTGTGGGAGTTGATCAGCCAGGAAACCAGCTTATCCAATTATTAGAGGATGTGGGTGTGGATAGTAGTGGGGTTCAACGCCATCCTACCGCACCAACCCGACAGGTTTACGTCCTGCGTTCAGAAAAGGGCGATCGCGAATTTGCTGGGTTTGGTGATTTCGATACGTCCCAATTTGCTGACGCTTTCCTTGACGACTCGAAGTTACCCGAATCCTTATTCGAGGGGGCTGATTATTTAGTGTTGGGTACGCTGGAGTTAGCCTATCCCCAAACCCGACAAGCGATTTACAAGGCTTTGGATCTGGCTAATCGCTACGATGTCAAGGTTTTAGTGGATATTAATTGGCGTCCGATGTTTTGGTCAGATCCCAGTGAAGCAAAACCACTGATTGAGGAATTTGTCAAGCACATCGATTTTCTTAAACTAGCCAAAGAAGAAGCTGAGTTATTCTTCGATACCTCAGATGCAGGGGCGATTACCCACCGTCTAGATTCAGTGGAAGGGGTGTTGGTGACGAATGGAGATCAAGATATAACCTACTGTCTCGGTGAACAAGAAGGCATAGTTTCACCCTTTACGATGAATGTGCAAGATACCACCGGGGCGGGTGATGGTTTTGTCGCGGGTTTTGTTCACCAACTTTGTCAACATGGACTGAAATGTCTAGGGACACCCGATTCGGCAAAAAATGTGGTTAAATACGCCAGTGCTGTGGGTGGACTAACGACACTCAAACCGGGTGCGATCGCGGCTCAACCAACCCAACGCGAGGTAGAAGCGTTTCTGAAAGAGAATGGGTAATGGTTTAACCCTGTTTTTGCGATCGCTCTGTCACCTGATGATCTTGCGATCGCTTCTTGCGTTCTGCATATTCATAAAAGTTCACGACTTGAGGGTCACAGGCAGCAATATCATCATTAGAATTGGGTGGGGAAACCTCCGGTGGAACAGGTGGAGGCGTCATTGTAAAGTGCTGAATCGGAGGTGCTTCAACTTTTTGATACGTGACCCCACGAAATCGGAATGTTTTCACCGATGGTTGTTGAGGGTATTGTGGCTGAGAAGAACGGACAGCTTGTTCTTTTGGAGAGGAGGTGACACCATTACCTGCATGAGGGACACTCGATTGGGTCACTGTTGCCAGTTTTCCGTTAACCAGGGTTATTTTTTTCTGGTGTAATAATTCTTTCAACCTGTCCCAATTTCCTTGAGGATTCTCTTTTAACCAAGCGTCCACAGCTTTCATGGCTGGAACAGGAGGTAAGTTAAATTGCATTAAAAGAATAGCGAGAACTTTTCCTTCAGTTGTCATTTTTTTTTGTAAGTTAGGAAGCAAACAGTTGGGATAGCAGATACACTTGAGAGGAGTGATATAAACTCTGGAAAAAGAAAACCCTGATACGAATTCTTCATTTTGTTAAGAAAGTTGTCTATAATTGTCTTCGCCATCCGGATGTTACTGCCTCAGCCATTTGGCGTAATTTTTTCAGCCATTTGGCGGATTTACAATATTCGTCATTTGTCCTTTGTCATTCGTCATTGGTCATTTGTTTGCTCCCCTGCTCCAAAAATTAAAATCGCTCAATCCCTTGTCAGTAGAGACGTAGCATGCTACGTCTCTACATTTTCCTATTGCCTATTGCGATTCCGATTCAGATTAGTCCGCCTAATGATTTTCCGACGATTACCTCTAGTTCTACCGCTAACCTAAATGAAAACAAAACTTTAGTTACCACCATTACCGCCACTGATCCTGATGGTGATATTCCCACCTTCGCGATTACCGGAGGAAGCGATCGGCGGCATCGATACCGCCACAGTCACCGTAACCATTGATGGTAGCAACGACGCACCCACCCTGAGTACGATTAACAAAACTGGGGATGAAGACACGACGATTTCCTTCACGGCGACTGACTTTACCACTGTATTTAATGATGCTGAAGGAGATAGTCTCAGTCACATTAATATTCTGTCTCTCCCGGCTAACGGTGTCCTCCGTTTAAATGGTAATGCTGTAACCCCAGGGGAAACGATTGCCGCCGCCAACCTAGATAACGATAACCTCAGTTTTACTCCCGATGCCAACTTCAATGGCACCACCAGCTTTATCTGGAATGCCTCGGATGGTTCCCTATTTGCTTCGGGTGCAGCCGTTAATCTTGCGATCGCGTCGGTGAATGATAACCCAGTGAGTGGAGATGATCAGGCTACGACTCTAGAAAATACAGCCGTAACTATCGATGTCTTGGCTAATGATAGTGATCCGGTAGAAGGAGACTCTGTATTTATAGACAGCTTTGATGCCATTTCCCTTCTGGGTAGCACCATTAGCCAAGATGATAACGGCACACCGAATGACTTAACGGATGATCAACTTGTTTATACGCCTGAATTTGGCTTTGTCGGCACAGATAGCTTCACCTATACAATCTCTGATGGCAATGGGGGAACTTGAATCGGGCGCACGCCATGCGCCCCTACAATTCTAATCCACCAATTAAGGTGTGCCACGCCACTACAAATAGAGGCTTTGCGTAAGTCCTAAAAGTAAAAACCAATAGTAAGATCGTTATAGTAGGCACAAAGCCTGCCAGCCGCGAGTCCAGCGCTTACTACAAACCGTTCCGAACGTCTCTACATCCCCATCTGCACTTATGTCATTATCCCAAAAGGAACAATCCCTGAGACACCTAATTGCCGATAAAATTGCGGCGACACCGAATCAGCGTATTTCATTTGCCGACTATATGGATTTAGTCCTTTATCATCCCCAACAGGGATATTATGCAACGGGTGCAGTTAATATTGGCTCAGAAGGAGACTTTTTTACCTCATCCCATCTGGGTCATGATTTTGGCGAATTACTAGCAGAACAGTTTGCCCAAATGTGGGAGATTCTGGAACAGCCTAAACCCTTCACTTTAGTAGAAATGGGGGCGGGTCAAGGATTGGTTGCGGCTGATATTTTAACCTATTTACATCGACAGTATCCAGACTGTTTTGCCGCGTTAGACTATATCATTATCGAAAAAACAGCAGGATTAATCACGAAACAACAACAAGTTTTAAATCAACTCAATATACCTGAATTACCCTTACGCTGGTGTACCTTTGATGACCTACCCGATCATTCAATTATTGGGTGTTGTTTCTCGAATGAACTCGTGGATGCATTTCCGGTGCATCAAGTGGTACTGGAAAAGGGACAGCTTCAGGAAGTTTATGTGACAACGATAACGACAGAAACCAATGAAATTCATTTTGGTGAAGTTATCGATGACCTTTCTACACCTCAGTTGAAGGACTATTTTCAATGGATGGGAATTGATTTATATTCGGGAGCCTATCCAGATGGCTATCGGAGTGAAGTAAATTTGGCAGCGTTAGATTGGATTAAAACAATTGCGAGTAAGCTAAATCAAGGATTTTTGCTGACTATTGATTATGGATATTCTGCCGATCGCTATTATTTACCCGTCCGACATCAGGGAACATTGAAATGCTATTACCAACACCGCCATCATGATAATCCTTATGTCAATCTTGGACAACAAGACATGACCGCCCATGTCAATTTTACAGCGTTGGAACGACAAGGAGAACGTTCTGGATTACAACCCGTAGAGTTGACCAAACAAGGATTATTCTTAATGGCATTAGGATTAGGCGATCGCATCTCGGCACTATCAGCGGGAAAGCAGCAGGGACAAGCTATTGCAGGGGCGCAGGATGTAATCAGAATTATGCGGCGTCGGGATGCTTTACATCAACTGATTGACCCCACTGGATTGGGGGGATTCATGGTGCTAGTACAGAGTAAAGGGTTGAGTCTGGAAAAAGCGCGATCGCTTAAAGGATTAACGATTCCGCCAATTGTTTAATTTGTTGTATGTCATTTGTCATTGTCAAAAGATGTAGGGGCGGGTTTAGGGAATCTGTAGGGGCGGGTTTAGGGAATCTGTAGGGGCGGGTTTAGGGAATTAATTTAGCTAGTCACCAATAACGGAACAACAAAACCCGCCCTCCCCACCAATAACGGAACAACAAAACCCGCCCTCCCCACCAATAACGGAACAACAAAACCCGCCCTAATCCCCACCTAAATTTATCAATTAACCTCAAACCCGACAACAAAATCCACCTGATTTTAAACCGCGATCGCACGCCAAAGATGTAGTGATAGGGTGGAGCAGGGCGGGTTTTGTAGAAAGGTTATGGGTTTTTCTGTTAATTTTGCCCCTAAACCCGCCCCTACATTAGATTCACTGCCCCGATATCAGAAGACAAATGACTATTAAGTCACAAAACCCCCTTAGAACTGGGAATCATTTCAGCGCGACGGGGATCAATTTCTGTTGCCATACGGACCGATCGCGCCAAGGCTTTAAACGTGGCTTCGATAATATGATGAGAATTAATTCCATCCAGTTGGCGGATGTGTAATGTCATTTGGCTATGGTTCACCAATGCGACAAAGAATTCCCGCACCAGTTGCGTGTCATAGGTGCCAACCCGTTGAGTGGGAATCTCTAAACCATAGCTTAAATGAGGACGCCCAGAAAAATCCAGTGCCACTTGGACTAATGCCTCATCCAAGGGTGCGATAAAATGACCAAAGCGGACAATCCCTTTGCGATCGCTTAATGCCTGAGCAAACGCCTGTCCCAGTGTAATGCCCACGTCTTCATTGGTATGGTGATCATCAATTTCGATATCACCCGTGGCTTTCACGTCTAAATCAATTAACCCATGAGAGGATAACTGATGCAACATGTGATCCAAAAAGGGGATACCTGTGTCAGCACGACAGGTTCCTGTACCATCGAAATTCAGGCTAACCTGGACATCGGTTTCACCTGTGGTACGTCTCACCGTTGCTGTCCGGGCGGGGAATAGAGGATGCTGAGGCTGGGAATTGATAGCTGTGCGATCGCTGGTTTGCATAGTCGCTGCTGACATAGGAGAACACCGTCTCTTATTCTCTCACAGGAAAGAGCGGCAGGGTGGAAGTCCCTCTTCCTGATCTTCCCTCTCCCAATCTCTTCCCTTAGTTACTAACCCAATCCACACAAGCGTGCTACAGTAACCCTAGACACTGGCAATAACGCCAACTTAATGAGAAGGAGAACACAACCATGCCAGAAACTCAGGGTTTAGTCCAGGCATTTGGTGAAGTCCAGGATAATCCCATCCTACTGGAGCAAGGTGTCACCGCTCCGGTTTGTGAAGGACTAAATATTGCATTAGCAAGCTTCCAAGCCCTCTATCTGCAATACCAAAAACATCACTTTGTCGTAGAAGGTACCGAATTTTATTCCCTGCACGACTTCTTTCAAGAAAGCTACGAACAGGCGCAGGAACATGTCCACGATTTGGGAGAACGACTCAATGGATTAGGTGGAGTTCCCGCCGCTAGTTTTAGCACTCTGGCGCAGTTATGTTGCTTCTCTCCAGAAGCCGATGGCATTTTTTCATCGCGTCAGATGATCGAGCATGACTTGGCAGCCGAGCAAGCTATAATCCAGTTAATTCGGCGTCAGGCGTCACAAGCGGAAAGTTTAGGCGATCGCGCTACCCGCTATTTGTATGAACAAATCCTGTTGAAAACTGAGGAACGGGCGTATCATTTGAACCATTTCCTCGCACCGGATAGCTTAACGTTGGGTTTTGTGAAAAAAAGCTAGACCTTCGTAGCGAACATGTCCCACCAGTGGAATTTAATGTTGGCTGGTGGGTATTTGATAATTTTGGAGAACAAATAAGTAGTCGGACTAGCATAAAACGGTACTGTATTAAGTTTTGTACGCCCTCAAATCCTTACTGTTCCCTGTTCCCTGTTCCCTGTTCCCTAATCTCAACCATTAACTTTATTGTGTCCACCCACTTAACAGACTGATTGCTACTCTCGATTATCTGACCAGTTATTGGAACAAGTGAAGCGATGTCCCACCCGCCGATTGAGTCTTCAATCACCTTTTTATACACCCATGACCTTGACATCTCGGCACGGTTCTACGAAGATGTGTTGGGTTTGGAGTTATGGCTCGATCAAGGCAGTTGTCGGATTTATCAGGTGAGTGGTGATGGGTACGTGGGTGTGTGCCAAAGTAGCGGTACAAAAACTCCACTCACTGACAAGCAATCGAATGTAATTTTTACCCTGGTAACGCCGCAGGTGGACGAGTGGTTTGACTATCTTCAGCAGCGCGGTGTTGTCTTTGAAAAGCCGCCGACGTTCAATGAAACATACAAGATTTACCACTGCTTCTTGTGTGATCCCAATGGCTACCTCATTGAAATTCAACGCTTCGGAGAATAAACTATGGGATAGATTTTACTGTTGTGATTTTTGTATCGACCGATAGATAAGCTGTTCGGCATTACAACCTTAATGTCAATTATGGCGAAATCCTTGCCGTAGTGCGAGCATCTTGCTCGCTACATTGAGCTAATACCCAATTTAAATGCATGACAGCTTAACCTCTCAAAAAACCCCGCCCTTGGTCAAAAGAGGGGTTTTTCGGTATCTTTGATATTACCGTTTTTCAGGAGATGATTAGACGACTGAACTAATGTTCTAGCGACTTTGAAAATCATCAATTTGTGTATTCGGCGGTAATGTGGTTGTATCTGAAACTTTTTCAAATACCGTGGCATTATAAAACGCTTCAGGTCGTGCTTCTCCCGGAGTCGTACCCGCAATTTGTACGCGCATTTGACCCTCTGGAGTCATCTCAAAAATTGTCATCACAGTCGCCCCCTGCGCCAAGTCTATATTCAAACCCATCGGCTTGGTACTAGATTCTACCTGATAACGCATTTCTAACGCCTGTTGTGGTTCATCAGCAACAGGTGGGGCGGTCATGAAGAGTTTACCATCTGGCGTAAAAATCCAGGTAATCATTTGACCCGGTGCTAATTCCCCTCGCCATGTACCCGCCATATCGTCAGCCGTGACGTCTTTAGTGGATGCGATCGCAACTTCAGCAACGGCGGGTGAGAGGAATGAATGAGAACGAACGGTTAAACCGAGGGTACTCAGAACGCCTAAACACAAACCAGAAGCGAGAAGGCGACGGGGGGTAATAAAAGAAAAACTCATCGAAAATTAGGGGTTGGTAAGGGGGGCGAATGGAAACCCCTGTCATTTATGTATGGGGAGGAATTCGCCCCCCCTTACATAAACAGCAGTCCGACAGGACTTCCTTTTTTTAGAAAGTGCATCGGCTCCATTTCCCTTGTACACGACTGCTTAAAAATTGAAACACCTACCGCCTTGGATTTACTGACGACGTTCGACATATTGCATTTGCCTTTCGTCTGGGCAATTACAGACTCGTGCTTTTAACCTGTACGCATAAGGGTTGTTTAATTGGGCTTGCGCCCCTCCCGTTTCCGGGGTAATGTTAGCTTCGCATAAGTTAACGGTCGGTACTTTCTCCAACACACTGGCTTAACCCTGTACACCTGTTTAATGCTGGAGTTGTAGAGCTACAAACTAGCGGAAGCATTTGTAGGTACGAACTTTAACGCTTACCGTTAACGTAGACCGCGTAGGTCTTATGCTGGTCAGGTATGGGCTTTATTTCAAGCCCCCGCCTTTAGGCGTGGGGTTCCTGACACTAGCTAGGTGCTGTTTAAACTAGGGCTATCGTAGCATCACTTAAGGAAGCTGGAGTGTTGGGGTGCAGGGAAGATGGGGGAGATGGGGGAGATGGGGAAGATGGGGAAGATGAGGGAGATGGGGAAGATGGGGAAGATGGGGAAGAAGATTCTCAATCAACAATTAACAATCAACAATCAACAAATAACATTTCAAGGCAGTTTTAACTGGGCTTGGGCGTTGAAAAATTGACGATAAATACCCTGAGTCACCAAGATTGTCGTAGTGAGGTTAGTTGTGGCAATCATAAACATGATTAAAATTTGGTAAGATGCCGCATTCAATGGGTCAATGCCACTCAACAGTTGACCTGTAATGATTCCCGGTAATGTGACAATCCCCACCACCATCATTTGATTTAGGGTAGGAATCAATCCGGCGCGGATAGCATCCTTGCGGTATCCCGCCACGGCTTGTTGGGGGGTAGCGCCTAAACTCAGGTGCGTTTCAATTTCTAAGCGACTACTGGTAATCGTACTCACCAAGCGTTCACCCGCGATCGCAGATCCGTTCATGGCATTGCCCAAAACAATACCACCCAAGGGAATTAGATACTGAGGCTGATACCAGGTGTCCGGTTGAATAATCAGTAGATTGGTATAAATCAACGTTAAGGCACTACAGAAGAAAATCGAACCGAATACTACCCAGAATAGTCGAGGAATCTTTTTGCCAATCCGGTTACGGGCGGTAATCGCCGCAATGGTTAGCATTACCAGTAAAACGGCTAAAACTGCTAAGGGGTTATCCAAGGCAAAGACAACTCCCAGAAAAAACCCCACCACCAAAAGCTGTATCACCGTTCGCCCTGTTGCCCACGCTAAGGGTAACTCCAATCCTAACCCCTGCCAACTGGATAAACCAATCGCGATCGCCATCATGCCTAATCCCCAAACTAAATCAATGGGGTCAAGTTGAATAAAAGCGTTCACACCGAGACTCTATCTCCTGTATCACCACCGCCATCATGCACGATAACTATACCACCGCTCAAAAAGCAACTATTCAACAACTCAAAACCCACCTCGCCCAAGGGAAAGGGCAGATGACAGTTGTGGCAATGCGATCTGATTACGAACGCGATCGCGAACGTTGTCTAACGTCTGTGGTATTTGTACCCGAACCCCTTACCCAGTCTATCAGTCAACGTATGATCCAACCCTTAAAACAGTTAGAACCAGAACATTTTTATTACACGCCTGATTTAATGCATTCCACAATTAAAAATGTTCGCACCATCCACACACCGCCCCTATTTACGCCAGAGGATGTGGTTAAAGCCGATCAAGTGTTTCAGCGAATTGTGCCTCAATTTCCAGTGTTCCGCTTCAGTTGGCAAGATCTCACCTTATTTCCCACCAGCGTGGCACTGATTGGTTATAGCAATCAAACGCTGCAACAGTTAATTCAGGCTTTAGACAAAGGTTTAAGCGATATTGGTGTCCCTGATAACAAAACCTATTTTTCGGATACCATATTCTGGGGCAATTTAACAATCTGCCGATTGATCCATTCTCCCGGAGACGCATTCCGTCAGCAGGTTCAAGAATTGGCAACGGTTAAAATAGGCGAAATGCAGGTTACTCAGATTCATTTGGTCACCTGCAACTCCGTTTGTCATCCCCAGACGCGTACCCTTATCGGTACGTATTCTTTAAAGCAATAAGTATCTGAACATAAATTCTGTTCCCTGTTTCCTGTTTCCTATTCCCTGACGAATGACGAATGACGAATGACAAATGACAAATGACAAATGACGATCTCTACGCTAGCATTTGCAGGAAGAGTAGGAAAAGCAGTGTGGAGTATAACATATTCGATTTAGTCATTGGCGGGTTAGCGATCGCGATTTTAGCTGGGGGGTTACTGATGCTATTCACGGGAATCTTCGCTTTTAAAGATCAAGACAAGCAATAAGCATCGCTTATACCAAAGAAAACCCCCGCTAGTTCCGTCAATCTAGCGGGGGTAAAGCAGGGGGATTAGGGTGCATTCTGATTGGGTTCATCCCCCCTAAACAATAGTATGAACGCCTGATGTTGGTTTTCATGTTGGCGTTAATGTATAACTTTACAGGAAAATGGCTTTTTTTTGGCTTCACTAACTTAAACGCTTGTCTGGGTTATGCGTTAGCGGGAGCCATCGAAGTTTTTATCAAATAGGGCTTCGATAAAGGCAAAACAGCCAACTAAGTAAGCCATCAAAATCAGTAGTTCTAACATAGCTACAATCTCCTTAATTCGCGAACTCTAGGTTTAGGTTTTTTTCCGACACTCTCATTCTCCTCTAGGATTGGGATACCTACAGTGCTATTGATCGAGAACATCGGTGATTTGTTTGGCAAAAACTGAGTGATAGTGAACAATAATCTATGTGATCAAAGTCCGGCTAGACTATGAGATGTATCACGGGTTACATTAAATGATTGGGGATAAAATTTTATAAAATTTGGGACAAGAGATAAAATAGCAGAATAAGGGTAAGATTGATTACTAAAATTATGAGTAGGAACACAAGATATCGTGTCCCTACAGATGGCGATTCTAAACCAACGATGTAGTCAGTGTGCAGCAGGCTGATTGGCTTGAAAGAAACTGGGGCTTAAGTCAAAGATAAATTCATGGGCTAAGACAAGTTGACCCTTTTGCAGATGGACGATTGTCACACCCTGACCCTGCATCTTTTGATTATCTTGATTCCAGAGGGTGGTGTTCCATTGCACCGCTAGCTCATTGGTTGCACCAATTGCCCAAATCCGCCCGACAAATATCTGTTTAATTTCAAAATTAACCTGAGGAAATTGCTGCCGGAATTGCTTAAACCAGGGACGAATTTCACTCATACCGTGGAAGGTGCCACTCATTTCAGATTGTCCGGGAAAAATAAAGGTGGCATCTTCTGCCCAATTGTCCAGAAAGGTATCAATATCACCGCGATTGCGATCGGCAAATTTTTCGCGGGTTTTCTGTTTGGCAATAATGGCTCCAATCATAGTATTGGCTCCGTGAAACGTCTATAAAATTGTCACAATGAATCATTTCCAGCCTGAACTCACCTTCAGTTTAAAACAGGCTCCCAGGGGACTGCATGACTCCAGCGACAGAAATGGAGTGGCTCAGTCGGGCAAGGGTTGCGAGTTAGAATCAGTCGTTAGGATGATTGGTCTTATTAGGTGTGTTTGACCATCAACAGCGATTACACCAACCGACGTGCTAAAGATTCTTGGCACATTCCAGCCTAGTTCTTAAACGCTTGCTTGTCGCCAGATCGTCTACGAGTCGCAGCGTTACTAAGGCGCGATCGTATTGTTTGGCTTCGGTATAGTTTTGAGCCAGTTGCAGCCAAAGAAATTGGTAATTTGCCTGGCGTATATTAGCACTTGTTTCGAGATCGTTTATAGGTGGTCGGTTTTCACCACTTGCTTGTAGAGTTTCGGCTGGTTTCTGGGCTAATGATAAAACTTCAGCCGCTTTTTCCTGTTGACCAATCGCCTGATATAAACCTGCGATCGAAGTCAATATCGATACTTGTTTGTACAGAGGATGAAGCGTGCTCGTGATGTAATCATCAGTGTTCTTAGCGATTTCTGTGGCTTGAGCGAGTAGCGCAGTGGCTTTGCTGTTATCTCCCGCCGCCGTGTAATGAAACGACAGTTGAGTCAGTACAGCCGCTTTGTAGTAAGCATCATTGATGGCTTCGACTATCGTTAATGCGGCGTCATATTGGTCGTTTTTTATATAATTTTCAGCAATTGTCCCCAGAAACATTTCTCTAGATTCAGCATCTTTTATCGTTGCTACGATATCAGACAATGGCTCACTTGAGCCTCCCTCTACATATTGCTCTGCGATATGTTTTACTGCAAAAAATTTTCGATCCAGCTCTTTGAAGAAAGCGACTAATTGTAGGGCTTGGCTATACTCACCTTGTTTTTCCTTTTGGAGAATAATATCAACTAATACATCTTGGTTAGCATCCGGCAAGTTAATCGCTATTTGAGTCGCTTTATCCTCTTGTCCTGTCTGCCAATACTGTTGAGCAATTTTAGCTAATGTATGGTTGTTGATATCGGCAATTTTAGCAGCGCGATCAAGAAGTTCAACCGCTTGATTTTCTTGCCCAAATTTCCGATATGATTGAGCGATGCTAGTGAGTGCTGACGCTTTAAAATTAGCATCCTCGGCACGGTTAGCAATTTCCAGGGCTTGCTCTAGGATTGGCTCGACATTATCCGGCTGTTCCGTTGCTATCAACTTATCAGCAACTTCAACTAACGCCGAAACTTTCGTGGATTCCTCCTGAATTGTCTGAACAACCTGTAGTGCTTGATCGAGTTGTCCTTGGGTGGTGTATTTACCCACAATTATCTGTAAAATTTGGGGACGAAAATGAAAACCTTCTAGATGTTGGGCAATCTGTAACGCCTGATCGTATTGACCCCGCTTAATATATTCTCGTGCGACTTGGGCTAATTTACTGTCTTTATAAAATCCGACTTCAATCGTGTCGATTAATTGAAAAGCTTGCTCTAGATTACCTAGCTCAGCATAGACTTTTGTGAGAGTGTCGAGGATAGAACCCCGTCTAAAATAATGAGTATTGATTGTTTGTCTCAGTTGTTCAATTTGTGCTACTATATCAGCCGCTTTATCCTTCTGGTTAGCTGCTGCATACTGGCTAGCAATATCTGTTAAAAAAGCAAGTTTTGCTTGCTTTTCTGTAGTTGCCTGGGTGAGTTGTAAAGCTGAATTTAGTAGGGGTGTAGCAGAGGCGAATTCCTCTGCATCTATATAAACACTAGCCACCTGAAGTGATAATTTAATTTTACTCTGAATATCCTCAACAGTTTGGGTACTTTCTGAGGCTTTTTCTAACAGATCAGCGGCTTTATCGGGATATCTAGCTGCTGAATATTGATTTGCCACATAGCCACTAGCCACCTGAAGTAATAATTTAATTTTACTCTGAACATCCTCAACAGTTTGGGCAATTTCTGAGGCTTGTTCTAACACATCAGAGGCTTTATCTTGATATCCGGCTGCTGAATATTGATTTGCCACCTTGAGTAATGCCGAGACTTGCGCCTCAGACTCCGGTTTGGAGTAAGCTTCACGTACCCAGCAAACTAGCGGAATTCCTTTATGGGTTGGTTCTTGGTCAAAGGGTTGATTGGCGGTTTGTTCGGATTTCATAGACTGAAAAGAGGGTAGGTTAGCCGTTTGATAAAAATTTGAATAGCCGACTATAAACAAGGTTGTCAGATTTGTAATTAATAGGGATAATGAGGAATTAAACATTAGCAAGGTTATCGAAAAAACAAATGTCCCGATTTGTTAACGCAGCTAGACAAAGCCAAGTTGTAGGTTGGGTTGACGCAGGAAAGCCGACACCCTCAAGGACTCGCATCTTTGATTACGCACTAAATCTGATTAAACCGATTGTCTAATTAGGCGCTGTTGATAGTTCTACGGTAGGAAACTTTCGGAAAGGTGTGGGAAGGGGTATGACATTTTTCAGATTGACCCTCTTTAGAGCAATGGTGCGTTACGCTTCGCTAACGCACCCTACTGTCGTGGCACACCTTATTTGGTGGATTAGAATTGTAGGGGCGCAAGGCTTGCGCCCGGTTTAAACGTCAAATCTATTCCACAATTTTAGCTGTGCCATGCCACTACAATGTGACGATAATTTACTGGGAAGGAGTTTTAGTTCATTCAATGGACTTGAGCTAAATTGAGAGGAATTTGAACTCGGAGCAGGTTTTCTGGCTTACCTTTACGTTGACCGAGGAAAAAGGCGTTCTAGGCTATCTTGCAATTGAGAGTGGGGGTAAATATTTGGTTTTTTACTCCAAATGTACTCTAAAGTTTCTTGATAACTCCACTGAGGATTTTTAGAGAAACAATAGGCAACCCCCACGGAACCACTGCGACCAATCCCAGCGCGACAATTAAGCAATATCTTCTTTTTGCCTTGCTGTACTTGTTCATCAATCCACTGAACAGCGGCTAATAACAATTCGTCAGCAATCGGATTCGATGCGCCATCTAAAGTACCCATTTTTTTGTAAGCAATAGGAGAGGATTCGGGAAACATTAAGGTCAATTCCTCGCCCAAATTCAGCACAGCATCGATACCTAGAGATGCCGCTTGGGACGCCGCGATAAAATTGCCAACATAGACATTCGGGAAAACTTCAATAAAATTGGGTCCTTGTGTCCATTGTCTATCTGGAGACGGCAGGTTTACTTTAAGATAACCATTGTCCTGAAATTGTCCTGCCCATTGCCATGCATTTTCGTCATTTTTCCGGCGGAATCGATAGGTAAATTGAAAATCTCCGGGAGCCGTTGGCATAAATGAGCCTTGAAAGACAGAGATTGGCTGGGATTCTTCGGGAGTATAGGTTAAATTGATTCCATGCCAATCGCCTTCACTATTGAATTTGGTTAAGGCATTTGTCCAGATTTGTACAATTAGGTCTTGAGGGGGGTGGGGACTCAGGAGTTTAACTGTTGCTCCAAAATTCTCCAACATATAAAGCGTGATGTGGGACTGTAAGGAAGGATAAATGTCTTGAACTTTTACCAGGGAAAGATTAGAATTTTGAACCATAGTTTTAATTGATAAATTGCTCTGGCGATTGGAAGTCCCGGCTACACAAACAAATTCCGCTTAACCAGGACTGGATTACAAAGGGGTAGTCAAGCTGGATTTGGTATTAAGGTAAGCTTATCACCAATAACCTATAAACAACACCCTGATGGTAGGGGTGGATGTAGCCACAATTGTCGGCGATGGTTTAGGAACAATTGTAGGGGCGGGTTTAGGGACTTAATTCAAATATCCACCAATAAATGTTCAACAAAACCCGCCCTCCCTCACTTTAAGGATTCAGGATGACAGTTAAATCGAGGACAAAGCCAGGTAACACGTCTTCACCTGAAAGTGTGGGTGGTTCGTCAATCGAGAAATTAATTTGTTCTACGTCAACAGTCGGTCGATAGATTTCCACCAGGGGGGTTTGGGGGTCAATCAGCCAACCTAAGCGAGCGCCATTATCTCGGTACTCTAACATTTTGGCACGTAAATCTTTAAGCGAATCACTTTCAGAACGAAGTTCAATCACAAAGTCTGGACATAAGGGAGGGAAGCGTCGCCGTTGTTCAGGAGATAAGGCTTCCCAACGTTGAAGAATTACCCAAGATAAATCGGGACAGCGTTTGGCATTATTGGGTAATCGAAACTCAGTGGAGGAGTCAAAAACTTTTCCCAGTCGGGTTTGTTCGTTCCAATTGTAAACTTTAGTGGTCAGACCCGCATTACTAATGCCACTTTCTCCATCGGTTGGGGGCATAATAATTAATTTCCCATCAGCGGTTAGTTCTAAACGCCATTGTTCATTCGCGACACAAAGTTGGTAAAATTGTTCGTCGGTTAGACCGACAGTGGGGGGTACGTTCAGGGTTAGAGTTTCCATGGCTGTGTAAGCTAGCTGGATTAATTTTATTATCGGTGATTTTTGGGGCGAAGCAGCATGATCGACTGGATGATTATCGCGTTTCTTAAATGGATGAGATACAGGCGGTGAGGGCGCAAGCCTTGCGCCCCTACATTCGCCTCTTCTATGGGTTAGCGTAGTCCAGAAAACGGGCATAGTTCCAAGGGATGTAATTGTTGAAGTAGAGGATGAGTCGTAAAATCAAGTGTTGAATAATGGATAAAAATCCGAGAAATATACCAACCATTAGTCCTACAAATAATCCGAGTTTCACTATAGCTATCCCAGTGAAAAATTCCGGTTTTATAGGTAGCAGTTCAGTTAAAATAATTAACGGTAAACACATTAACACTGTAAGCAACCAACCAATTAAAGTTGTAAAAACGGCATTTTGAGCTGACTGTTTAATTCCTTGATTTATTTGGCACAGTTGTCTTTTCTATCTCATTGACTTGAAATCCAGCTATAACAAATCGCCATGTGCCGCTAGATATTGTCATAAACAAAGTTAACGTTATAGCAGAGATCACTCCCATCAATAAACCAATAACTATCTTGATTATTTGGTTATAGGAATTTAACTCTAAATAAAACTTTGCCGTTGATATATTTTCTGTTGTATATCAAGATAACAAATTTAACTTCCCCATACTCTTTGTGATCGCGATTCTAGATTCCTGGCTTCTTTAGGGCGCATGTCGGAAAAGGGCGCATGTTGGAAAAGGGTGCACTAACGTGCGCCCCTACGGTTTTTCCCCGAAGACAAGCTCAAAATTGTTTCATACGTTATTCGTTAATGTGCCAATTTCCTGGAAGATTGGCATCAGTAAATCAACATCCAGTAAAAATATAGTAATCGATTCTTTATCCTGAGGAATGACGGCGACATGACTGGCAACTTCTAGAGTATCGGCTCGTCGATAGGATTCAGGAAGCAGGCGAATGGCTGATAAAGGTATTTCCATTAAAATTGGTGTGTCCGTTACCGGAATTCCATATAAGTCCCCTGTGGTGTTTCTAACGACAATCAAATACCCGCCCGCGCTGGATTCCTGAATCGGGCTTTGCTTGAAAAATCGCCAATACAAGTCTACAACTGTAACTTCGCGATCGCCTAAATGAGCAACGCCGACATGGTTCAGTCCACTACTGTAAATTGGCGTGTGATCGACGACTTTATAAACTGACTCAATGCGTAAGGCTAGATGCAGCTTCCCCATGCTGAAGACAATGAATTTTAGGGATGGAGTAACCTGTCTAGATTGGGATAAATCAGTATCGTTGGGTTGAAATTGAGTAACTAATGTTGTCATTTGTTGATTGTTTATTGTTGATGGTTCATTGTTGATGGTTCATTGTTCATTGGGAATCATTACCCCATCACCCCCTCTCCCCATCACCCCATTACCCACTCACTCCCTCAAGAGGGTTGTAATTGCGGCTGTTTTGACTTATCCTGAGTCAAAATTTGTTCGATCGCACCCAAGAATTCTTGCTCTAGATAGGGTTTGGTAAAGTAGGCATTTGCGCCTAAATGCCGTGCTAACCAGCGATGTTTATCGTTGCTGCGGGAGGTTAACATCACCACCGGAACCTTTGAAATCTGGGGATCTTGGCGACGTTGACCGAGAAATTCAAACCCGTTCATGTTGGGCATTTCAATGTCACAAACGACTAAATCAATGGCTGACGTTTGCCGTAATTGTTCTAACGCTTCTCGTCCATCTCTGGCTTGTAATACCCGACAGCCGGATCGTTCTAAGGTGAGGGCGAGGGTTCGCCTTAATGCTACGGCGTCATCTACGACTAAGACGGTGGGGGCTTTCGCGGTTTGCCCTTTATCATTTGTGTGAGCAGTACGCGACTCGCTCATACTCACAAGAGTGCGATTGCTGGATGTAATTGAGATGGACTGACTACTTTGACCCAAAAGCTGATCCATTAACACAGCGCCGTCAATCACGGGGATTAAACTGCCGTCCCCTAAGATAGTACAACCGTAAGTAAAACTAGGGGGCGCGATCGCACTGCCAAAGGGTTTAATCACTAATTCCTGTTCTGTCACCAGGCGATCGATTTCTAGGGCGAGAACATAGTGATCTTGACGCAAAACCAGCATCGGTAACGCCCAATCTGTCGGTGATGGAACAGACACTAACGCCTGACTGGGACAGGTTTCGGGTAAGGGACAAGCATAGTCCAATAAATCTGTTAACCGATAGGTGGGGACAATTTGACCGCGCCAGCGTAAAAATCGCTGTTCTCCGGTGGTTTTCACCTGATTGCCTTTGGGAATGACAATTTCTTCGACACTGTCTGAGGGTAAGGCTAACGCGGTAGAACCAACGAAACAGACGAGTAACTTGCCAATAGTGAGGGTTAAGGGTAGCCGTAAGGTAAACGTTGTCCCCACGCCAGGGGATGAATGAACCGAAATCGTCCCTTTTAAGGAACGCATCTGCGATCGCACCACATCCAATCCTACCCCTCGCCCCGACAGTTCACTCACTTGTTCTGCTGTAGAAAATCCCGGTTCAAACAGGAATTCAAATAATCGATTCGGCGTTAATGTCGTTAGTTGCTGCGGTGATACCAATCCCATATCAACCGCCTGTTGACCAATCCGTTGAATATTCAATCCTTGACCATCATCTTTGACCTCGATAATGGTTTGACTGCCTTGGTGATAGGCACGAATTTCAATTTGTCCAACTTCAGGTTTCCCCTGCTGACGCCTCACCTCTGGTGATTCAATCCCATGGTCAAAGGCGTTGCGAAGTAAATGCAGTAGCGGATCATAGAGTTTTTCTAGGGCGGCTTTATCGACTAAAACATTCGTCCCATTTAGTTTCAAATTCACCGATTTTTCATACCGCGTAGACAAATCGCGGATCACCCGGGGATAACGGTTGAGAACTTCACCCAAGGGCAACATCCGCGCCCACATCAATTCATCCCGTAAACTGGTCAGCATTTGCCGTTGCTGTTCCAGGGTTTGATCCGATTGCTTGGCAAATAGGGCGACATCATCCACCGATTCTTCCAACTGCACCATATCTTCAATCAGTTGTTGCAGTCGGGAGTTGAGGATACTATAATTATCCAATTCTAGGGAATCAAACTCTTCGGTGCGGCTGACAAATTCAGTCAGTTGATTCAGCAGGGCAGTGTTAATCTCAGAGTTATAGCGTTCGGGTGCAATCAGCATCTTATCGGAGAGTTCCCGCAGATTTCCCACCATGCTTTGTACTCGGCTAAAGCGTTCTAATAACTCTCGCACAGATCGTTGCAGTTGCTGGTGTTGTAGGGATAAGCCATTCCGGTTAATTGCCAACTCACCCACCAGGTTATTCATGCGTTCGAGTCTGTCGGAATCAACCCGTACCGATAGATGAGGCGTCGCTGCTTCTTCTTTCGATTTAGACTTAGAACGTTTCGGCGATACCGATTCAGGTTCTTGGTTCTCGAATGTGGGTTGGGCTGATGGATGAGTAGAGGAGAGTTGATGAGAACTTGGTTGTGAGTAAACCAGGCTACTTGAGGTAACAGCGGGAGTCGCGTCATCACTCGCCGCAGGTGCAGGCAAATCTTCAACTTCCGGCAATTCTTCATACACTTGTCCAATGGATGCGATCGCGTCTTCCAGGGTGTCTGGTGCAGGTATACTGAGACTTGATGCCGATGCTGCGGTTAATTCCTCTTCCTGGCTTGTTTCTTCTACCTTCTGCCCTCTTCCTTCTGCCTCCTGCCTTCTTTCTACTTCCCCAAAAACATCCTCCAACGAGGGAACCACCTCTTCTAAATCGGCTAAAAGCGGTTCAACATCGGTATCCAGGGAAGGGGTTGGGGGAGGGGTCTCAATACTACCCGGATAAGCTTTAAATTTAAATTCTTCTCCCCCAGCTTCCCCAGCTTCCCCAGCTTCCCCAGCTTCCTCTGCTTCCCCTGCTTCTCTATCCCTTGCAGGAGGGGTCTCATCAGCCACACCCGCTAATGCCATTAACTGAGGCGATGGTGTACCGCCTTGAGTGCGATCGCCATTTAACACCGCCAGTCTACCTGCATCAAAATCAGCCAGGGCAAGTTGAGTAATCTCCAACGCCTTGTCTGGGTGGGCATTTAGCGCCGTAATTGCCGTGTTTGCGATCGCGCCAAATCCGGGTAGATTTAAAAGTTCGGCAAACCCGGCAAATACATCCGCTTGCGCCCGTAGTTCTCCGGCTACCGGATGATGGTCTGGATCTGCCACAACTTGAGACAGTAATTCCAAACCTTGTTCCACATCCACTTCAAAGATGGATTGTGCCATATCGACCCCTAATTCTGAGGAACTGGGGATAAAATTATCTGCCTGAGTTAACGCATCACCTAACCGGGCTTCAATCTGTTCAAAAATCGGTTCAGCAACGGCTAACGCTTGCTCTTGATCAAACTGATTTGTCGAAATTTGCTCCATCAACGGCAGACGCAAACAATCATACGCTTGCAGCAATTGACTCTCTAAGTTTGTATCAATTTCAACGGTTTCGTTGTAGAGTGCCTTAAAAATATTTTCCAGACGATGAGCGATAGTCTTAATCGCATCTAATTCTACACTCGCCGCACCTCCTTTTAATGAATGAGCGGATCGCATAATTCCATGGACATTTGTCGTGCTACGATCCTGGCGCAGATTAAGCAAACCCGCTTCAATATTTTGCAATAGTTCCGGTGCTTCTTCAATAAAAAATTGATAGGCTTGATCGCGAATATCGGGGTTGAGTGTCATTTTTTATTCGTCCTTTGTCCTTTGTCCTTTGTCATTCGTCCTTTGTCCTTTGTCATTCGTCATTCGTCATTTTTATCCTGTAGGGGCGCAAGGCTTGCGCCCGATTTATAGCGCTACGCCCTAGGCAATAGGCAACACCTCGGCTCCCCTAGCTCCCCCTGCTCCCCCTGCTCCCCCTGCTCCCCCTGCTTCCCCTGCTCCCCCTGCTTTTAGCGTTTAAATTGACACCAATGTCGCCCCTACAGGATGAACACAAGGAATTAATGACATGAATCAACAAATGACTAATGACCAATGACCAATGGCCAATGACCAATGACTAATTCAACTTAAACTGACCCACGTCAGATTGTAGGGCTTGGGCAACGCTTCGTAGTTGTTCAAACGAAGACGAAACAAAACGTGCTTCTTCCGATGTTCGGGCAGCAATTTCTGCTACATCGGTCATGGTATTAGTCACTTCTTCAGAGGCTCTTGATTGCACAACCGTAACCTCAGTAATCGCTTCAACTAATTGGTTAATTTGGTTAGATGCGGCGGCAATTTTATTCAGCGATGCACGAGTTTCATCCACTAATTTTGTCCCCGTGACCACCTGTTCTGTCCCTGCTTCCATCGCTGCGACTACTTCATTGGTTTCCCCTTGAATCGCCGCCACCAGTTTTTCAATTTCCGCTGTCGCTTCTGCCGATTGCCGCGCCAAGGCACGTACTTCGTCCGCAACCACCGCGAACCCTCGTCCTTCTTCTCCGGCGCGGGCTGCCTCAATCGAGGCGTTTAGCGCAAGTAGGTTGGTTTGGGCGGCAAAGGTGCTAATCAGGTTAACAACGGTGGAAATCTTTTGGGATGATTCACCTAAGTGTTTGACTTTTTTCGCTGTTTCTGCTACAGTTTCGCGGATAGCTAGAATCCCTTCAACCGTCCGGTTCATGTTATTGTCCCCTTCTGCCACTGTCTGAGAGGCTTCTTGCACCGCCAATTCTGCTTGTTCAGCGTGGGAAGCAACCATGCGTACCGTTTCTGCCATTTCTTGGGCGCGGCTAAGGGCGTTGGAAATTTGCTCGGCTTGTATCAAGGCTTCTTGGGATAGGGATTGAACAGCGACTTCGTTGCTATCTGTCGTGGTTGCTACCTGAGTCGCCGCGTCTTGTACCTTTTCTACAATCTTGCGTAAGTTGGCAACGGTGGCGTTGTACGAGTCAGCAACCGTACCAATTTCATCCGCCGTTACTCGCGCCCGAATGGTTAAGTCACCTTTACTAATCGGGTCTACTTCCTTCAGAAGTTCTAAAGCGCGTTTTTGTAAGCTTTCTTTCAATTCCCGTTGTTCTTGTGCCAGTTTGTCTGTACTTTCTAGCAGCATTACTCGGTCAATTACCAGTCCAATCTGACCTCCTAACTGTTTGAAGAAGTTGACTTCTGCGGTTTGCCATTCACGAGGAACCGAACATTGCTGCGCCATGATCAAGGCGAAGGGTTGACCTTCATGGAGAATCGGCACTTCTATGTTGGCTTTGACACCCAGACGTGCCATTAACTTCTGTTGTTCAGGGACAAGATCTGCTTCAAAGACATGATTAGTGGCAACAACACGACCATCTTTATACGTCTCGCGCCGTTCCTCCGATAGGGTAAGTTCTTCAATCTTGTCATTCAGGCTACGGGGCCAACCCATGGCGACGGATTCAGCCGCCACATAGCTGCTGCCATCGGGATTAAACTGGAAAATCATCACCCGTTCAGCCTTAAGGATTTTACGGGTTTCCTCAACCGCTTTCTGAAACAGATCCCGGATTTCCTGGGATTTCAAGGTGCGAGAACCGGTAATCTCTGCCAGTAAGCGGGCTTGTTCGGCAGCGAGTTCTTGTTCTTCAATAAATACCTCTAACTGACCCGCCATGTCGTTGATGTTGGCACCCAGGGTGGCGAGTTCGTCCTCTCCTTTCACTTGCAAACGAGTATTCAAGTCACCTTGACCAATTTTTGACACCGCACCTGCTGCATCCACAATCGGTCGAGTAGCGTTACCAGCCACGAACGTCGCGATCGCACCAACCATTAAGGTAGCACCCCCTGTCCCTAATCCCAATGTCCAGAGCATGTTCCGTTGCGGTGCAAACGCCACATCCGTGGGACGGACAATAACCAGTGACCAGTTTAGGTTATAGTCCTCAGCCAGTTCTTCTGTCGGAGAGTAAGTAATAACGTCTTCCCGTCCAGTTCGCTTTTCAATAATGGTGAGGACTTCTTCCTGGTTTTGTTGAGCTTGACGATAGGTCTCGGGAAACTTTTCCTCGAATGTTTGACCCACATCATCAGGATGTTCTGCAGCCACCACCCTGCCTGACGAATCAATCAGGTGAAATTCTTGTTGTCGGTCTTGGGTTACACCGAAAATTCCATTCACTCGTTCCATCGGCTCACGGGTGCGGATAATGCCAATGGTTTTACCTGTGACTGAATCCTTAATCGGTGCGGTGATATACACAGCGTACCTGTTAGTCGTTTCCGAGAGCCGTGGTTCCGTGATGTAGATCTGATCCGTTTTCAATACTTCTTGAAAATAGTCTCGGTCAGAGTGATTTTCGAGAATTTCTCCAGAGTCCGATTGGGCAAGAACGTTACCCTGGAGGTCAAACACACCAATACTGTCGTAACTGTCGTACAGTTTCTCATAGGCATTGAGCAGACGTTCCTTTTCTTCCCGGGGCATAACCTTGGCAATTTCAGCATTATTAAACGCCGGAAGTTCTGCCAGGACTTGAACGTCACTGTAGCGTTCTGCCATGAACAGCTCTAATTTATCTTCCAAGTCAAGTGTGTTCGTTTGTTCGTTACTGACCACTTGGTCATACATCCCGCCACTGGCTGTGAAGTAAGCAGTCGCCCCCACCGCTAACACAGGTAACGTTCCAATCGCTAGCGCTAAACCAATCGCTTTACTTCGCAGACTAGACAGCAACCCGCGACGGTTGGAACCCTGTTCTGGTGTTTTTCCCATTGCCTCAAGTGCAGACAATTTGGGTAGAGGTTGATCAGCAGTCCCAGGCGTTCGATAAGGCATGGATGGGGGATAGTCACTGGAATCAACGGGGAGATTCTGGGAGTAAGAACCGCGACCATTGGTATCGTTATGGGAACCCGGTTTTGGAGAAAGTCTAGTCATGAATCGAACCTCTTTAATACAAAATACGGAGGAGTTGGCAAATTGCTCAAAACTGGACTTACTCGAGTCCATGTCCTACGATTTGCCTCCTTGCCAGTTTCCATTGGCAGGGGGTTCTACGATAATGGGATATGGAATCGTATAAGCCTTTGGGCAGAAATCTAACTGCCACTCAATGGGAGGCAGTTTTATTTAATAATCAGTCGTGTAAGTCCAGTCACCTGAAGCAAACAATGAATTAATCTTACAAATGTAGAACACCCTGATTCTCAATTGATGAGTTAAATCGAAAGCTTGAAAAATTTACAACTTGGTTGAGGTGAGTTTAGTCATCAAACTGTTACATAAAATAAAGGACGAAGGACGATCCCCACCGTTAACGTTAATTGTTCCTACTGACTTAAACCGATTGCTTGGGCATGGAGGCAATCATCGCGTTTCCATCAATAATCACGAGCATTTCACCATTCTGTTTCAACCAATACCCACGCAAGAATGGCACCAGTTCTGGAGTCACACTAGCGGAAGGAGGAGATTGAATCCAATCAGCATGACACCATTCAATATCTTCAACTCGGTTGACCACAAGTCCTAACATTTCGCTGTTAGCTTGGGTGGAGGTTGATGATTTTGTTTTAGCTTGTAGAACAATCGCCGTATACGCTGAACTACTAGCCGCTTGTTGATACCAGGGTGTCAGTCCGACTAAGTGACCTAAATCAACCATCCATAAGACTTCACCCCGCCAATTGTAAGCCCCCATCACCCAGGCTGGCATTTGAAAAATTGGCACAATTTGACCCCTAGGAATGGTCAATACTTCAGTCAGTTGGTGAATGGGTAATAAGGCGGTGGTATCCGGTAGCAAATGAAACCGCAAAAACTGTTCATTGGCTTGGCTAGAAGAACCCGATAATTGTTCTGGCGTTGGGGTAGTGGGTAAGGAACGATTTGAGCTGAGTAAAACGTTAGACATTGACATTACTCTACAACTTAGGTAGTGTGAATATCTTGCTCACCTATTTTTCTAGGCGAGAAAGATACTCATCCTACTTTTGCTACAATGAGATGCTCCCCCTGTTTTGGGTTGATCAGCTTCTGATTAGCTGTTTTACTGTGCGTAAAAGTTCTGCCTGATCAATTGGTTTACCAATGTAGGCATCAGCACCTTGTTTCATGCCCCAGAATTTATCCATTTCGCCACTTTTGGTCGAGCAAATGACTACAGGGATGCTTTTGGTATTAGTGGCGTCTTTAATATCTCGGCAAACCTCAAATCCACTCCGACCGGGTAAAACAATATCCAAAACAATGACATCAGGCGTTTGGGTACTCAGCTTGGTCAGCGCTTCTTCCCCACTATCGGCAGTGAGAACTTTGATTCCTTCTTGCTGTAAACAGCGAGTAATGATTTGCAAATCTGTCAAGCAATCTTCAACAACTAAAGCAGTCCCCATAGGATTGACCTCGTGAAAAAATGAATGGAAGGGTTAGTCTAGATTAATCAGTTGATTGAGGATTGTCTTTGGGTAGGTCTCAGGGTTCAGTTAAACTCAATCCAGTCATGATTAATCTAGGCTGCATGAATATTAAGCGGATCTCAGCGTCAATTGCTTGACGGTACGCAGTAATTCTTCTTGATCAACGGGTTTAGCAAGATAGGCATCAGCCCCTTGTTTCATACCCCAGAACTTATCCATCTCGCCGCCTTTGGTGGAGCAAATCACAATTGGAATTTTGCTCGTATTAGCGGCAGCTTTTACATCACGACAGACTTCAAAGCCACTGCGACCCGGAAGTACAACGTCGAGAACAATGACATCAGGTTTGTGGTTATTCAGTTTTTCTAAGGCGGCTTCACCACTGTCAGCCGTCAATACATTGATGCCTCCTTGCTGTAGACAATTAATGATAATTTGCATGTCGGTGGCAGAATCTTCAACAACTAGGGCAGTTCCCATGACGGTTACCTCGTGTAAAATAATAATGGATGGTTGGAATTGATTCTTGGTTATGAGTGAGTAGTTTTCACTAAGGACAAATGACCAAGGACGAAGAACAAATGACTAATGACTAACAACACTCTGCTTGAGATGCTTGCTAATCACATTGAGTACAGTCCCCGCATCAATGGGTTTATTCAAGAAATCCGATGCGCCCACTAATTTGGCTCGAACGCGATCGACAATGCCATCTTTTCCGGTCAAAATCACAATCGGCGTCGTTTGGAATGCTTGCAATTTGCGTAATTTGGCGCAAATCTCATAGCCATTGGTATTTGGCATCACTAAATCGAGAAAGATTAAATCAGGTTTACGAGCAATCAAAAGCGCGATCGCACGTAAGCCATCGTCGATCACTAGCGATTGATAACCACTGGCGCTGAGTAGTTTTTCCATGGTATGGCACACCAAGGGACTGTCATCTACACAAGCAATCAGCGCCTGGGTAGATTGTGCGGTGGCGGGTGGACGTTTTGAATCCTCTTGCTTGATGGGATTCGGTAAGTCAGGGATAGAAATCAACTCGACTAATCCCCAGCGAATATAAGGCAACAGAGAACGAGTCACTTGCAAGACATCCCGCTTCATCTGCACCGCCACATCCCGCAATGTATGTTTCCCGTCTAAAAGTTTGCTCAGAAGTTGGTAAACTGCCTCTGAGGTACGAGCTTGCAAAGCTTGTGGTTGTCTAATAACGGGTGCAAGGTTGGGAGAATACTCCGCCACCAAATCGTGATGCCAAGCCTGCCATCGCTGATTTGCCCGGGCGATCGCATCTTCTACATCAATGACCGGAAGTTGGGTGGATAACGTGTTATCTTGTTTGATTTGATAGGTGGTTTGCTGAGTTTGGGCGATATCAAACAAGACTTCCGTAATCACCGATTGAATCAGCTTAGCGATTTGTTCATGGGTGATTTTCTGTTGTTTTGCCCATACAATCAACAGGTGATATTGCCAACAGGTTTTACAAGTGGCGGGATCAAATCCGGTTAAATCACGCTCTATGGTTGAGCGATCTAATGTTAACTGGGGACTGTGGGCGGCTACATTTCTTAGCCACCGTCTCACTGGATGAGTTCCGCCAGTGGCATACATCAGATGACCTTGGCATAGAAAAAATAACCATTTTTGCTGGTCTGAACTCGTCAATATCAGCTGACCGCTAAACCGAATCCGTTTTAATGTTTGAATAAATTGAACTTGTTTAGATGCTGTAAACAAGCTGAAAGACACATTCGGTTTGATTGATTTAACGGTCATGACGACACCATAGTTTCGACGAATTAACGGATAGAATACGGATCAATCACACCCTGTTAAGTATTTCTACTTGTCCTGGTTCCTTTCTATTCAATTAATAACACTGCAACTAGGGCGTTGGGGGTAAATAACTAATAGTTTTATAAAAACTTTTTTCCTTTTGCAATAGAGGAAAATAGTAATACATAGGATTTTATGTATTACGCTATTTTATTTGCTTCAATGGTTAGATAATATCTAATGGATTTGCACCTAAAGTTAATGAATTAATTCTAAAATCACATCGTATTAAAGCGTATTACAGTCTTGCTCAAACAGGATAAAAGGAGATGGAAGTGGCAAACTGAAAATGTAAAGTTTTGTCTACTGTATGACAACGATTGCAAAGATTCAATGAAGCGATGAACCCAATCCTGACGAACCAACCACCTTGGCGTTTAATCCCCCCCCTGTGCCTCCCCGGACAACTTCAGATGGCAATTGACCAATGGCTTCTGGAACAACAGCAGGGGGGCAATGTAGAGATGTGCCATGGCACGTCTGGGTACACAGGTAATTCTCCAGTGCTGCGGTTTTACACCTGGGAATCTGCCACAATTTCCCTAGGATATCATCAACGTCGTTGGTCTCCGGCGTGGCAAACGTTGACCTGGAAGGGAAAACCGATTCCCTTAGTCAGGCGTCCCACGGGAGGACGCGCTGTGCTACACCAAGGTGATTTAACCTATATGGTGGTGACTTCAGGACTCAGTAGTCAGCGCATAGAAGCCTATCAGCAGATTTGTGAATTTTTGATTCAGGGATGGCGATCGCTTGGCGTCGATTTGCATTATGGTAAGGCGGGACGAGATTATCGCCACAATCCCAATTGTTTTGCCACGGCTACGGGTGCAGATTTGGTCACAACTGAAGGGGATAAACTAATTGGCAGCGCTCAGTTACGACGCGGCGACGCTATATTACAACATGGTTCGATGCGCTTAGAGCCAGATCCTCAGTTATTTACTCAGGTGTTTGGCGAAGCATCTCCTGTCAATTTACCTCTGACTCAACGAGGGGATGATTTAAGGCAAACGGTGATCGAAGCACTAACCCAAGCCGCCGCCGATTATTTTGGTGTGGAGTTTGTTGTACAGCCGTTATCGGATCAGGAATGGCAAGAAATTTTAGCGCTTGATACCGAGTTGCGTTCTATCATGTCATTCTGAGCGAAGCGAAGAATCTGGACAGATGCTTCGTTTCGTTCCTCCGCTTCGCTCCGGACTCCACTCAGCATGACAAATTCTACCTTAGACTGCAACTTGGTATGAGTCGTGGATGTGGGGGAGATGAGGGAGTTATCAGTTATCAGTTATCAGTTATCAGTTTCACTACTATCTTTTGAAATGGTGCGTTACGCTTCGCTAACGCACCCTACACCCGCCCCGACTGTACATAATACGAATGACAAATGACCAATGACAAATGACGAATCATAGAGACTGGCAGCAATTTGCTCTACTGTTAATTGATGTGCAACAGGATTTCTGGAATCCGGAACTCGAACAAGCGTTTCCAGATTTCCAGTCTAATATTGCTCGTCTGCTCCACTTCTGTCGTCAAGAGGGACTCGAAGTGGTGCATCTGCGGGAAGTTTTTCACCCCGATGGTTCCGATTGGTTACCGCGATATCGCTTGCGGGGACGTGCGGTTTGTGTAAGGGGAACGCCGGGAGCCGAGGTGTTAAGTGTGGCGGCGGCGCAATCTGGAGAAATGGTTATGGAAAAGCAAACCCAAGATGGGTTCCATCATCCTCCGTTGCTGGATTATCTGCGCTCCCAGGGAAAAAAATACATCCTGACGGCGGGATTGGTGACATCGGTTTGTGTCCTGTTAACCGCCGCTTCTGCTTCTCAGTTAGGGTTCTTGGTAACCGTGATTTCGGATTGCTGCGCGGATTATCCCGAAGCTCACGCGATCGCACTCCGTCGTTACCGAGGCTTTATGCTTGAATTAGCCTGTCTTGATGAACTCCCCCAACGGTGGGGAGAGTGGGTTGCCCAAATTGAGCGGTTAGGTTGACGCCTTGCTCTCTACCTTCTGCCCTCTGCCTTCTGCCCTCTGCCCTCTGCCTTCTGCCTTCTGCCCTCTGCTTTCGGTTATCCACATCAAAACTTCCCTAATTTCTGTAGCAAATACTACGTTTAGGTGATCTTTTTTTATTTTATTCGTGGTATTTTTAAATTAGAGTCAATACCAGAAGTAAAGCCAAAGGAATGTTCACCATGAACAAACAACTACAAAAACAAGCCAAAGAAGCCGCAGTTACCCATCGCCAAAGCCTGCACAAGAACTTGCAACATCGTATAGAAGTCGCTAGAGCCAATGGCAATGACGCTTTGGTTCGTCAGCTAGAAGCCGAAGCTAGCTACTTAAAACTCAGCTAAGAGGCATATAGCGCTACGCGCTAGGCTTTCTTGCAATGGGCAATGGGCAATAGAGCGATTTGAATTTTTCTTCTATGTCCTAACTAGAGTGCGTAGTTCTATATATCAATTCATCCTGACACAGGAGACAATCAAATTCTCCGAATGTCAGGAAAATTTAACAACCCCCCCAGAATCCCTATTTTTTTGAATGTTGGCGCTTGGGCGGGTTTCGTTGATCAGTGAGGAGGGCGGGTTTCGTTAATCATTTATCGGCGACAAGCTAAGTTAGTGGCTAAACCCGCCCCTACAATGGTGGCTAAACCTGCCCCTACCAGAATCTCTAGAAACTTCTGCCTTCTGCCTTTTTGCCCTATGCGAGAATGTTGGCATTTGGGCGGGTTTGGTTGATCAGAGAGGAGGGCGGGTTTCGTTGATCATTTATCGGCGACAAGCTAAGTTAATGGCTAAACCCGCCCCTACAATGGTGGCTAAACCCGCCCCTACCAGAATCTCCTGCCTTTTTGCCCTAGTGCAAGAAAATAACGCCAACAGCTAATATCTCTCCCAGCTCCCAGACGCGCCATGGCGCGTCTCTACATTGCTCCCCCAGCTCTGCTCTCCTAACGCCCCCCTACGACGACATCCTTAATCCGAATATGGGGACCACCAACGCTGACGGCTAAGGGCATTTGTCCACCTTTACCACATCCGCCACTGACGTAGAGTGTATCATTGCCGATCGCGTCAATATCTTTCAGGGTTTGAAACACATTCCCGGTGAGAGTGACATCGCTGACAGGTTCTGCAATCTTACCATTGCGAATCATATACCCTTCCCCTGCGGCAAAGGTGAACATTTCACCATTCGTTTGTCCGCCCAACATCCGCACCGCATAAACCCCTTCCTCGATATCGCCAATCATCTGCTCAAAGGAACAATCTCCGGGTTCAATCGCCGTATTCGTCATCCGTACAATGGGCGGATAGGTGGCATTAATCGCCCTGGCGTTCCCTGTTGGCGTTTCTTGCATCTTGCCTGCGGTTTCCCGTGAATGCAACCGTTGGCTGAGAATGCCATCTTTAATTAAATACTTGCGCTGGGCGGGTACTCCTTCATCATCGTAGTGTAGAGTACCTGGTAAACCCGGTAGCGTGGCATCATCAATCACATTCAGTTGGGGAATTGCCATCGGTTTCCCTAGGGTGAGTAATTCTTGCATCCGGGGATTTTCATAGACAAAATCGGCTTCTGATAAATGTCCAAAGGCTTCGTGAATAAACACACCCGCCAAATAGGGATCTAAAACAACCGTGTGCTGTCCGCCCTTCACCGACTTCGCTTCAAGCTGAGTCACCGCCCGTTTCGCCGCCCCTAACACCCGTTCTTCAATCCCCACTAATGCATCGTAATCGGAACGGGAGTGAACCGACTCAAAGCCTTGACGCACGATTCCCTCATCCCCTCGCGCGATCGCACCAAACCGGGCGGATATATCCAGCCGTTCTTGGACAATGCAGGAACCTGTGGAATTGACAAAATAGTTAATCCCGAAGCGATCACGATATCCCACCATTGTGGTTTGAATGCGCGGATCATACTCTAGTAATAGGCGATTATACTCGGCGATTAACTGACGCTTTTCTAACAGAGATAAACCACGAGGATCGCGACCCAGTTCCACCGCCACATAATCTTGAATCGGTTCTAGGGGCGCTAAACTTGTGGTGTCTTTCCCCACTAACCGCGCTTGGGAAATCGCCGCTTCAATGCGATCCTGCAACTCCGCCAAGCCATTAAATGTGACAAAACTCCATCCCCCTTGATGACAAGCCCGAATCCCCCCCGCTAAACTCAAGCTACGGTCTACCGCATCCAGTTGTTCTCCCCGAAACGATATCGCCGTTTGCTCGCTTTGCTCCACCCGAATTTCCACATAATCAACGGCGTCCCGATACGGTGCGATCGCCTGTTGCAATTGTTCCTGCATGACTATCTTCCCACGCTTTCTATAAACTTATTCTTTACATTTTAAGTCGAATGGTACTGAATCCAGCGTTTGTAGTAAGCGCTGTCTTCGCTATAAATGCTGTCATCCGCCAAAAACTCAAATTCTCGTCACCCACCAAACCCTTGAGAAGTGGTGCGTTACGCTTCACTAACGCACCCTACAACTTGGCTACAATTTAGCTTACTTAAAATTGACAAGATTTCGCTGATAAGGGATCACTAATAACGGCTCACGGCGTCTTGAAGCCATTAGTTATACTGGTAAATAACCGATTGCTCTAGCAGACTTATACCCGTAAAAACATGTCTTTCAGATTTCTATTAAGGGATGCCTGGAAAGCGTGGCATCGCCATAGCGGTTGGATGGCTTGGAATTTATTTCTGGCTTTTATCCCCTTAGCTTTAAGCGTTTGGCTCTTTCGCCGCTCATCTGGAACCCGTAACCTTTTATGGTGGGCGGGTTTCATTGTTTTCATTGCCTTCTTACCCAATGCACCTTATCTGTTGACGGATATCATCCACCTGATTGATGCGGTGCGCCGTGACTACTCGGTATGGGTGATTACTTTGGTCTTAATTCCGCAACATCTTAGCGTTATTTTATTGGGCTTTGAAGCTTATGTTATTTCGTTAATTAATTTAGGATACTATTTACAAAAACAAGGCATGGGTAAATTTACGCTTCCGGCTGAACTGATTACTCATGCTCTGTGCGCGGTTGGTATTTATTTAGGACGATTCCTCAGATTTAATAGTTGGGATTTAGTCACACAACCGGAGGATTTAGCCCAAACCATTGTGGATGACTTGACGGCTAAACGTCCCCTGTTGGTCATGTTTGTCACTTTTATCGTGTTGACGGTATTGTATTGGGTGATGAAACAAATCACGCTGGGACTTATCCTGAAAATGCGTTATCGCAAAGTTCTTCACGAAGTAGGTGGGGATAATTAAAGTTAACGGTGGTGATTGTCATTTGTCATTTGTCATTTGTCATTAGTACGATAGGGCATATCGAAACTAGCTTCTGCAATGAAGCAAAACGCTTCTGGAGAGATGCTCCTCTGGTATGAAATAGGACCCCTGTTTCATAGTTAAGAGCGCTCGATGAAAGAAGAATCCTCACGCCTTCAGGCTGAGGAGTGTCAATACAAACAATCCCATACGTTAAAATGCTCACAGAACAGGTATTTGGTGAATTACCCAGCGCATGATTGACACCTTACAAACTCAACTGTACCAACTGGAACAATTTGCCGATAATCTGGTTGGCAATCAGCTTACCCATCTGAGTGCATTAAGCATCGGGATTATCTTTGCGGCTGGGTTGCTGACTAGCCTCACTCCTTGTATGCTATCTATGCTGCCGATCACGATTGGCTATATTGGCGGCTATGAAGCCAAAGGACGCCTGCAAGCCGCGACTCAATCCACTTGGTTTGCTTTGGGGTTAGCCACCACTCTGGCTGGATTGGGCATTTTAGCCGCATCGGTGGGACGAGTATATGGGCAAGTGGGTATCGGGTTACCGATCATTGTTAGCCTGATTGCAATTATCATGGGGCTAAACCTACTCGAAGCCTTACCCCTACAATTACCATCCTTTGACGGAATGGAGTGGATTTCCCCCGATTTGCCTAAGGGGATACGTTCTTATCTGATTGGGTTAACCTTTGGGTTAGTCGCCTCTCCTTGCAGTACACCCGTTTTGGCAACGTTACTGGCTTGGGTGGCGAGTACACAAGACTGGGTTTTAGGAGGCGTTCTGCTATTATCCTATACGGCAGGTTATGTTACCCCGTTGATTGTGGCAGGCACATTTACTGCTTCGATCAAGAAGTTATTAGAAGTACGCCAATGGTCAAGTTGGATTACACCCGTTAGTGGGGCTTTATTAGTCGGATTCGGCGTCTTTTCGCTGCTGTCTCGGATTCCTGGGGGAATTTTTTAGTTCAATGACGTTAGATAATCAATCTGTGTCTAATCCTGTCGGACGTTGGTTCCGGCGTTATATCCTATCATTTTTAGCAGATTTACGACTGGCGATCGCACTCCTTCTGGCGATCGCTCTTTTCAGTATCAGTGGCACCGTTATCGAACAGGGTCAATCTCTTGCCTTTTATCAAGCTAATTATCCCGAAGATCCCGCCTTATTTGGCTTCTTAACCTGGAAAGTTCTCCTATTCTTAGGATTAGACCATGTGTACCGGACGTGGTGGTTTTTGTCAATCCTAGTTCTGTTTGGCAGTAGCCTCACCGCTTGCACGTTTACTCGTCAATTTCCCGCCCTGAAAGCCGCCCGTCGCTGGAATTATTATCAAGAACCGCGTCAGTTTCAGAAATTAGCACTCAGCGCTGAACTGGAAACGGGTTCTCTGAATTCCTTATCCCAACTGCTGCAAGCCAAACGCTATCGGGTATTTCAAGAAGGAGATAGCCTTTATGCCCGTAAAGGAATCGTGGGGCGGATTGGTCCGATTGTGGTTCACGCCAGTATGTTGATTATTCTGGCTGGGGCAATTTGGGGGGCGATGACGGGATTTATGGCACAGGAGATGGTTCCTAGTGGCGCAACCTTTCATGTCCGAAATATTATTGATGCCGGTCCCTGGGCAAAATCTCAGGTTCCTCAAGATTGGGGCGTTCATGTTAATCGCTTCTGGATTGACTATACCCCCGAAGGCGGAATTGATCAGTTTTATTCCGATTTATCGGTAGTGGATAACCAGGAACAAGAAATTGACCGCCAAACCATTTATGTGAATAAACCCCTGCGCCATCAAGGTGTCACCTTCTACCAAACCGACTGGGGAATCGCGGCGGTGCGGGTGCAGTTAAATAACAGTCCGATTTTCCAGTTACCTATGGCGAAACTGGATACCCAAGGAAATGGGCGCATCTGGGGAACGTGGGTACCAACGAAACCGGATTTAAGTGAAGGGGCTTCACTGTTGGCAAAAGATTTACAGGGGACGGTTTTGGTGTACGATGCCAAAGGGAAATTAGTCTCCACGGTTCGTTCTGGGATGAGTACCCAAGTGAATGGGGTAACGTTGCGCCTGAAGGAATTAATCGGCAGTACAGGCTTACAAATTAAAGCTGATCCCGGCATTCCGATTGTGTATACGGGCTTTGGTTTGCTCATGGTGGGTGTAATTATGAGCTATGTGTCTCACTCGCAAATTTGGGCATTACAAAAAGGCGATCGCTTTTATGTGGGGGGGAGAACTAACCGCGCCCAGGTATCCTTTGAGCGAGAAGTGATTGAGATTTTAGATCGATTGCATGAGGATAAATCAACGCCTGACGTTCCGTTACCAGAAGCGATGCAAGTCTAGTGGTGTGGCACAGCTAATTAAGGATTGCTGAATAAGTGTGTAAGGTAGACCAGATAGGGGTTTCAAGCCATTTTCCGACCCAACAAGTGCAAGGCGAAAGAAACCCATAAGCTGGAAATCCTGGCATTTTTCGAGGATGAAGAAGCAGAATCTTCCCCCATCAGGGGGTTGAAACTGTTCCCTGTTCCCTGTTCCCTGTTCCCTGTTCCCTCTCTCCACCACAACACTTATTCAGCAGACCCTAAGTATGGAGCAAAATACTCGCGATCGCGATTTTCCACCTCATCTTGTCCCAAGTACCATTGCTAATACAATCAATAACATAACCAGACTTAATTGCCGCACGAGGGTTTATGAACATACCCATTTTCCCCATCGCTGAGGACATGGAAACCGCATTACTGCTACCGTTACGCAACATGGTACTCTTACCAGAGATTACTTTACCCGTTATCGCGGGTCGTCCCCGTTCCGTGGCGGTGGCTGAAGCCACGATGCAAATTTCCCCCAAGCAGGTGGTGATTGCGACGGTTCGTCCAGAAGCCGCCGAACGACTGGAAGCGGATGAACAGGCGGAAATTGAGTCCTTAGATGAACTGTATCCCATCGCTACTTTAGCCATCGTCCAGCGCCTGTTGCGGCTACCGATAGGACCCGTTCAGCTTATTGTAGAAGGTCAAGAGCGGGTTTATCTACACGAACTCCTGCAAGATAGTCCCACCTACAAGGTGGAATTTCAACGATTACCCAAGCTTACCACTGAAGCTGCCTTAGCCACAGGAACGGACTCCCAAAGTTTAGAAGCCTTAACGCGAACGATTCAATCTTTATGGCGAGAAGCTGCTGCTTTAAATCCTAATTTTCCTGAAGAAGTATTGACCGTTCTCTTAAATAGTGATAATCCCCCTAAATTAGCCTACCAAACCGCAATTTTACTCCAACAAGACGTTCCCAACGTGCAGAAGGTTCTGGAAGAAGATGATTTAACGTCCCTCTTACATTTGATGGTGAATGAGTTACAGCAGGAAGTGGAAATCTACCGCCTGCGGATGGAAATTATGGGGGAAACGAAGAAGGAACTGGATCAACAGCAACGGGAATTTATTCTGCGCCAACAACTGAAGAAAATTCAAGAGGAATTAGGGGAAACTGATCCGGAAAAACAGGAACTTGAGGAATTACGCACGTTCATTGAAGACGGTGATTTACCGGAAGCGGCGGCGAAACAAGGGAAACGGGAATTAGCCCGTTTAGAACGAGTAACGAGCGCCTCGGCTGAAGGTGGGGTAATTCGTACTTACCTGGATTGGTTGGTGGAAATGCCCTGGAGTAAGACGGTACAAGATAATTTAGATTTGGAGAATGCGCGAACAGTTTTAGATGCGGATCATCATGGGTTAACGAAGGTCAAAGACAGAATAATTGAACATTTGGCAACGTTTAAACTTAAACAACTGGCGGCGGAAATGTCGGCGAACGATGACGATGAAGAAAATGAAGAATTAACTCAAAATTCGGTCAGGGCGGGTTTAGTCCCATCGGGGTCAAAAAGAAACGATAGTAGTGAAACCCGCCCCGACAAACTCAACAATCAAAACTCCTATACTGTGGGGACAGTAATTTGTTTTGTCGGTCCTCCGGGAGTGGGAAAAACCAGTTTAGGTCACTCCATCGCCCGCGCTTTAGGGCGTCCGTTTGAACGATTAAGTTTGGGGGGATTGCGGGATGAAGCGGAACTGCGAGGACACCGCCGAACCTATATTGGGGCAATGCCGGGACGGATTATTCAAGCCTTGCATCGGGCTGGGGTAAAAAATCCGGTGATTATGTTAGATGAATTGGATAAAGTGGGCATGGATTATCGCGGTGATCCGGCTTCGGTGTTACTGGAAATCCTTGATCCGCAGCAAAATCATAGCTTCCGGGATTTGTATTTGGATCTAAATTTTGACTTGTCTCAAGTGTTATTTATTGGTACGGCGAATGACTTGTCGCGGATTCCCCCGCCATTATTAGACCGACTGGAAATCATTGAACTATCCGGGTATTCCGATCAAGAGAAAATCGCGATCGCACAACAGTATTTACTACCTCGTCAGATCGAAAAAGCTGGATTACCCGCCGATGCGCTAAACCTGTCCACCAATACCCTGCGCCAGGTAATTGAATCCTACACCCGCGAAGCTGGCGTCCGCCGCTTAGAACAGCAATTGGGAACCTTATGTCGCAAAGTGGCGGTTCGTTATGCGTCGGGGAATCCTCAACCCGTGTTGTTTAAACCGGGGGATTTAGCGGAACAGTTGGGTCCGGTGCAGTATCTCCGCGATGAAATGGATCAGGTGGCGAAACCGGGAGTGGCGACGGGTTTGGCTTGGACGTTGCAAGGGGGAGAGGTGTTATTTGTAGAAGCGGTTCTCTTACCCCAAGGAAAAGACTTAACGATGACAGGTAAACTGGGGGATGTAATGCAAGAATCTGCCCGAATTGCCCGATCTTATATTTGGTCACAGGCGGAATCATTAGGGATTGATTTAGAGGTATTTAAGCAGAATGGGTTACATCTCCATGTTCCCGCTGGCGCGATTCCCAAAGATGGACCCTCGGCGGGGATAACCATGGTTGTGGCGATCGCATCCTTATTAATAAATCAATCGGTACGCACAGATACCGCGATGACGGGAGAGATTAATCTCCGAGGTGACGTGTTACCCATTGGCGGGGTGCGGGAAAAAGTCTTGGCGGCGCATCGGCTGGGGATTCGGCGGGTAATATTACCCCAGCGGAATCACAAAGATATTGGCGATGTACCCGAAGATGTGCGTCAGAAGATGGAATTTGTCTGGTGCGATCGCGTGGAACAAGTCTTAGAAACACTGATTACACAGATTTAGGGGAATTTAAGGTGGGGAAGTGAGAGGTTAATGACACGGATTACACAGATTTAGAGGAGAGTTTCAGGTGGGGAAGTGATATCGTGTCCGGTGGAATACTTACACTATCGGTGGAGACAAGGCAGAGGGCAGAAGGGAAGGAGGAAGGTTGCAAGGTACAAGGGAATAATGACTGTTTGGACGGACATGATATGATACTAATTTGCAGTCTAAGATATAGCACTACGCACACACGTTAGGACATAAGTTTATCCCAAAAGGCAACAGGCAACCCTTCAACTTCGTTCAGGGCAGGCAGGCAACAGGCAACAGTAAAAATGTCCTAACCTGCCTTGGTAAGGCTATAGAATTTGTCATGCTGAGTGGAGTCCGGAGCGAAGCGGAGGAACGAAACGAAGCATCTGTCCAGATTCTTTGCTTCGCTCTCCAATGACATGATAGAACGTAACTCGGTATAAGAAGTTAGTGACACTGATTACACAGATTTATTTGAGATCGCGAAATCCCTGTAGTGCGAGCATCTTGCTCGCTACCTATTCCCAATTTAAATGCATGACAGCTTAAGGATTTCTGAGTTTTACCACCAGCCCTATTGAAAATTAGCGGATTATGAGTATTCAACTTGAGCAAAAAACCTATACCCCTGAAGACTATTTAGACTTTGAGACGGCTTCCGCAGAACGCCATGACTATATCAACGGAGAAATCATTCCAATCACAGGGGGAACCCCTGACCATAATGAATTATCCATCAGTCTAGCAGCGATTGTGGATTCCCGATGCGAATCTCTATACTTATCCCGATGTCATGGTTGTGGAAAAGCCATTGCAACTGCAAACCGGACGCACGGATACTATCGTTAATCCCTGTTTTATGGGTGAGGTTTTATCCAAGTCAACCCAAGACTATGACCGTAGTGGTAAGTTTGTCGCCTACCGCACAATTGCCAGCTTTCGGGAATATCTGATTATTGATCAATATAGGATTCATCTGGAACATTATGTGAAAACGGCGGCGAATCAATGGCTGTTATGAGAGTATGATGATCCAACTGTCACCCTATCTTTTAATGTGTTTGATTTTCAACTCAAAATTGCTGATCTCTATGAGAATATTGAGTTTAAGGACTTCAGTTAGTTCGTAGTTGCGCTTTAGCGCCATCAACGCTCCCATAGGAGCATAGAGCGGGAAAGAGTATGTAGGGGCTCACTTTCACGACTATCTTTTTGGTTGCACAAGGGATGTGACTAAACCTGCCCCGACTCAGGTTTCTGCCTTATTTTTCCCTCCTCCCGAATTCCTCGGCACAAAACTCATCAATATCGCTGACATCGGGATGAGTGTGGAGATAGTCCCGCAACCAGTTGCAACCGCGAACCAGCAAGTCGTCTAACGTCTCCACCCGCCATAAGCGCACGGTATTATCATGGGAAGCGCTAGCAATTATTTTCCCATCTGGGCTAAACGCCACACTCACAACCGGACTCTCATGACCACGCAGGACAGCTAACTGATTCCCTTGGATATCCCACAAACGCACAGTTTTTTCCCATGAAGCACTGGCAATTATTTTCCCGTCTGGACTAAACGCCACACTTTTAACCGAATCCTCATGACCACGCAGGACTACTAACTGATTCCCCTGGCTATCCCACAAGCGCACAGTATTGTCCTCTGAAACGCTGGCAATTCTCTGTCCGTCTGGGCTAAACACTACACTCCTCACCCAATCCTCATGACCACGTAGGACAGCTAACTGATTCCCCTGGCTATCCCACAAGCGCACGGTTTGGTCATCTCCAGCACTGGCAATTATTTTCCCGTCTGGGTTAAACGTCACACTCCTCACCCAACCCTGATGACCGTGTAGAACGGCTAACTGATTCCCCTGAATATCCCACAAGCGCACGGTCTTGTCATTTGAAGCGCTGGCAATTATTTTCCCGTCTGGACTAAACGCTACACTCGAAACCCTAGCCTGATGACCCTCTAGGACAGCTAACTGATTCCCCTGGCTATCCCACAAGCGTACAGTTTGATCATCTCCAGCACTGGCAATCATCTTTCCGCTTGAGTTAAACGTCACACTCCTGACTTTAGCCTGATGACCAAGTAGGATGGCTAACTGATTCCCCTGAATATCCCACAAACGCACGGTTTGATCATCTCCAGCACTGGCAATTATTTTCCCGTCGGGGTGAAACGCCACGCTCCTCGCCCAACCTTGATGACCACGCAACAGGGCTAATTCATGACCTTGGATATTCCACAAGCGCACAGTTTGATCCTCGGAAGCACTGGCAATTATTTTCCCGTCGGGGTGAAACGCCACACTCCTCACCCAACCTTGATGACCACGCAACAGGGCTAACTGATTTCCCTGAATATCCCACAAGCGTACAGTTTGATCATCTCCAGCGCTGACAATTCTTTTCCCGTCTGGGCTAAATGTCACACTCCTTACCTTATCCTGATGACCCTGTAGGACGGCTAACTGATTTCCCTGAATATCCCACAAACGCACAGTTTGATCCTCAGAAGCACTGGCAATTCTTTTCCCGTCTGGGCTAAATGCCACACTCCTTACCTTATCCTGATGACCGTGTAGGACAGCTAACTGATTCCCCTGGCTATCCCACAAGCATACAGTTTGATCATCTCCAGCGCTGGCAATTCTTTTCCCGTCTGGGCTAAATGCCACGCTCCTCACCCAACCCTGATGACCGTGTAGGACGGCTAACTGATTCCCCTGGATATCCCACAAGCGCACAGTTTGATCATCTCCAGCGCTGGCAATTCTTTTCCCGTCTGGGTTAAACGCCACGCTTCTCACTGAACTCTGATGACCACACAGGACGGCTAACTCGTTCCCTTGACTATCCCACAAGCGTATCGTTTTGTCATGGGAAGCACTGGCAATTCTTTTCCCGTCTAGGTTAAACGCCACACTCCTGACTTTAGCCTGATGACCAAGTAGGACGGCTAACTGATTTCCTTGAATATTCCACAAACGCACGGTCTTGTCATCTGCCGCACTAGCAATCCGCTTCCCATCTGGGCTAAACGCTACACTTCTCACCCAACCTTGATGACCTCGCAGTTGATTTCGCTCCCGGATTTGATTCAAAATCTGTTGCAATGCTGAGAGGGGACTATAGGCAAAATATTGATCAATTGGTCGGTCTTTGACAATCGCCTTTAGCTCTTTACCCGCTCGCATTGCAGTAAGTAGTGCTGGGATTTGAGTATAGTTGAATTGTCTAAGAGCCGATGTACCCAGACGCTCTAGTTCTGTTAATTTCAGCGCTTCTTCTCGTTCTTTTTGGGCTTGTGCCAGATAATTCTGCGCTGCCCTAACCTCTAACATCACCCGCTTTCGTTCCTCCTGCACCAGGGTTAATTCCCTCCGAACCTGTTCAAGATGTCGCTCTAACTGCTGACGCTGCTCTCGTTCCTGATTCAGTTGGGTAATAATTTCTTGTATTTTCGGCTCTTGCTGCTGACGAATAAAGGGTACGAGATAATCATGAAATAACTGATAGCGATTATCGAATTTATCAGGAACAATAAATACAAAGCCGGATAAAACTAAAATATTTAAAATTAAATCTAAATGGCTCGCAGATACAGTCAAAAAAATATCTAAATTTTCCTCTAATTCAAGACGAGTCTTCAGCAGTCGCCGCTCTTTATCATCCGTGAGTAAATACAGAACCAACTCCGCTACCTGCTGATTTTCTTCCCCACAATCCTCCACCACTTCCGCCAGATAGCGCAGCACCAACTCTTCCTTCGTCCCAAACTGTTGATAATCTGCTAAGGTTCTAATCCCCTCGGCTTGCAGTTGCGCTCCAACAACCTGTAACTCAATCGGGCGTACTTTCCCATAATCTCCAGCTAAATCCTGAACCAGTTGCTCAATTAACGCCGCTTCCAACTTAAAATTAGACCGTGTGGTCAGTTGTTCGAGTAACTTTTGCGCCTCCTCTGGTGTTAAGTTAGAAATTTTATAGAGACTATTCTTACTCAACAGGTCATAATTTGCCATTCCGGGTTGGTCTACTAAATAATAGAGGTAATCTCGGCGAATAGAGAAAATCACCGTCAGGGACAAAATATCTAGACACTGACCTAAGAATTTGAAAAAATCAGCTTCAAAGATTTTATTCTGGCAGCTTTTGCTATCAGTTACAAAAAAGAACTCCTCAAATTGGTCAAAAATCAACACTATTCGCACCTGCTGGGTTTCACTCTGGCGCAAGGCGTCGAGAATTGCGGTTTTAGAATCAAGAGGTTGAGTGATGGGAATATTTTGTCTTTCTAGCGCGGCGGTTAATTGCTGTCCTAATTCTCGTTCCCAATCGGTATAAACTTGACTCAAAATTGGGATGATTCGTTGCCCACTGGCGGTAGTATGGTGTAGAGTTGGTATTAATCCGGCATTGACTAAAGAACTTTTACCAACGCCAGAATAACCATAAATGACAATAACTTTATGATCAGCACGCTGCACACGTTCGACTAATTCTCGCACATCTTTTTCCCGCCCCCAGGCAACAATTTCTGGGGCTATGGGGAGGGGGGAAGATGCGGAAGATTGGGGAGGAGATGAGGGCGCACGTCTGTGCGCCCCTACCGCCCCCGCCCCGACAACGCTACCGACAGCGCCAACAATCGATGGAACGCGACTGGCACCAATAAATGCTCTTAATCCTAATTGGGTTTCAACCGTTTGCCGTTCCTGTTTAATTTTAAAGGCTTTCAGATAATCTTTTGTCTGCCAATAGAGATGATGTAACTCCGCTAAAATATCCAAATAAAGCCGAGGATTCGATAACGGTTGACTCATCCCATGGGCAAATTCTAACTGTTCAATCGCGGCAGAACATTGACCTAAATTAACGTGCGATCGCGCTTTAATCCAGTAACATCGGCTGATTAGCTCTACCTCAATCCCATTAATAAGCCTTGGCGAATGGAATTCGCGGCTAGACAAACCAAGTCCGCCTGCGCGGACTAACAACAAATTAAGCGCTTTGGAACCCGCGTTAGCGAAGCTTGCCGAAGGCCAGGCGGGTTTCGTTTGTGTAGTTGCGGTTTCAACCGCCCCACTTAACGCCGTTTCCGCTAACTCCTTCGCCGCTTGCCAACGTTCTTCAGCCAACGCAACATCAGCCAAAAACGTATAATCCAACGCCAATTTATTCCGTCGATTTTCCCCTTGATCAAACGCCAACGCTTGTTCAGCCAACTCTTGCAATTGTTGCCAATCCTTTAACTCCCGCAAAACCTGACCAAACACGCCAATCGAATCAGCAATTAAATCCGGACGTTGCACCCGATTAAATGCAGTCAAAGCTTGCTGAAGAGACTCCTTAATTTTGGCTTGAATCTGATTATAGTCATCACGGGGAATTGTCGCAGGTTGAAGCCGATTAATTTGGCAGAAATACCCATAAACCATCTCCCTTAAAACAATCCCTTCATACTCAAAACGCTGCAATTCCCGCCAACCTACCAACGCTTGCTCAAAATAATCAATCGCCGCCGAAATATCTCCCTGTTGTTCTTGACAAATCCCTAATAATGTGAATAACGCCGCCGCTAATTCCGGTTCTAACCCGTTATTTCCTACCTGTAACTCCCCTGTCGCCGCCTCTAATTCCGCCTTAAATTCAAGCCACTCCGTTTCCGTTAAAACTAACCCCTCAATCAACCATTGATCCGCCTTCTCCTGAATAAACGCCGCCAACTCCCCACGGCTAATCGTAAACCGACTACTCACCCCCCAACTTTCCAGATTTCGGGCAAACTGCATCCATTGCGCCTTCACCGAATCCGTCACCCAAACCACAACCGGAAACGGACAATGTTGACGAAACTCTTCCCGCACCAAATCCGCCCCCGCCAGCATCCTCTCCAGAGATAGCACCGACTCCAACCCCAAAACCATCAGCGCCCCCGGTTTATCCCCCTGCAACTCCCCCTGAATCCGCTGATAAAGCGCCGTATCATCAGGGTTCAGCATAATCGTGCGAATGTTCAGAGGAGACGAATCTTGGAGACATTGAATCAGACGCGATCGCACTCTGTCATAATTACATCGAGCAAAAATCAGCAAAAACTGACCCTGAAAAGCATCCAGCGTCAACGCCAATTCCTCCAATTCCGTCTGATTCTCCAGTGTAATCTCAGGTAGCTGCGACATCGTTTCGTCCCATTCGTTCGTAGTAGGCGCTTTAGCGCCATCATCGCTTCAACACTTACCCTAAAATTCTAAGCAACATTATCTTAAACTTGAATGACACGAAAGCCTCACGATCAATTTGCCAAGCAATACCTAGAGGAATTATTAGCCCCTCTAGGAAACGTCGAAACCAGTCGGGAAATATCCCCCGAAATCCGCCAAGTTGATGTTTGGTTTGTACCCACACCATCACCAGCAACCGCACCCGAAAACCTCGGATTACTGGGACGAATGGCAACAACCGCCTGTCTATTAGAACCCTTCCGCAATCCACCCAGCCCCGCCGAGGTACTCGACTGCCAAAGCAAGTTAAACTCAGTACGCAGTGAAATGCGGCGAAAAGCCAGACGAGAACGGACTTCATTTCCCGACACCGATTGGCCCCACTTGTGGATTCTCTCACCCTCTTGTTCCACACGATTATTAAACGGATTTGGTGCAAAACTCAATCCGTCAGGAAACTGGGGAGACGGTGTATATTTTATGCCAGAGTTCCTGAAAACAGGATTAATCGCCATCAACCAACTGCCCGTCACTGAAGATACACTATGGTTAAGGGTTTTGGGAAAACGCGGAACTCAAAAGCAAGCGATTGATGAATTGGTCGCTTTACCCCAACAAAACCCCTATCGGCAGACAATTCTACAGATTCTGGCAAACTGGCGTATAACTATCAACGAAAGCGACAATTTAAGTGAACAGGACAGAGAATTGCTTATGAACTTATCACCAGCTTACTTAAAATGGCAAGAACAAACCTTAGCACAAGGCAAGCTTGAAGGACAACGCCAAATGGCAGAAAACTTCATGCGAGTGCGATTTGGTGAACTTGACCCAGAATTAGCGAGTGCGATCGCGCCCATGTTACAATTGCCCCCTCAGGAGTTGACTCGGCTATTATTTAACCTTGAACGTGAGGAACTCTTACTATGGTTTGGTAATCTGCCGATTCGAGACGAAACCTCACGACAAGAAACCATAGAACGGTTTTTGAGAGTACGATTTGGGGAACTTGACCCAGAATTAGCGAGTGCGATCGCATCAATGTTACAATTACCTTCCCAAGAGTTAACTCCCCTACTAACTACCCTTTCCCGTGAGCAATTGTTAGAACGGTTTGGTGTAAACCCAAATGACGAATAACCAATAGATAATAGGAACTTAATTGTATTCCTTATCAAGATGAAGTCATGCCAAAAACGCGACTGAAATTATATCGCCATTGCAACGCAGGACTCATCCCAATTTGACCATCCAACGGACTGGTTAAAAGACGTGACCACTCATTGCTATTAGGGAATCGCGCCAAATCCTTCTGCATCTCGATCACCCAGTTATCAGCCGCATCGATAACACCCAGATAAAACGGCTGAATAGAGTTTATTTTTTGTAATGATTCAATATCTGATCGGGGAATGGATTCAGCATCTTTGGCAATGCGTTTTTCATTAATTTTCTGAAAATCTTTATCAGCCTGCTGAATATAACGGTGTACCGATGTCGCATCCTGAAGACAGTCCAGCAAACGCAGGAGTTGTTTGGCACGCCAGTCACTTTGATTCACATAAGCTAGAAATCGAAACACCTTTTTTGCCCAAGATTCATTTTCTGTTACCAACCACTCCCGATGCTTTTTAGCAATTTGGCAAAGTCGATAATCCGCTAGCTGGGTTTTATAGAGGTACTTAAATTTAATAATTTGCAGTCTCAAGGGTGGCTTTTTCTTAGCAGTTTGGTAGTCAGTGAGCAGAACCAGCACATCATACTCAGAACCGAGTAATCTTTCATAAGCAGAGAAAAAAGGTTCGCTGGTACAGTAGTTTTCTGAAGGGGATTTAATGCCCAGATCCAAATCAGGAAAGTCCACTCCTCGCGCTGGATTAACCCGTAATGGCGGTATCTCAAGACCTTGAAATATGATTTTTTCGAGTACCGCGATTAACAACATTTCAATAACACTACCAATTGTCTTACCATCTAAATTAGGCAGTGTATGCTGAGTTCTTAACTGCTCATACCATTGGGGCAGTTGTCCGCCTCGTCCCACACGAGTTAATACGTCTGCTAATTGTTCCGTGTTTTCTCCCTTTAAAGCGCGATTAACTTCCTGAATTGTTGTATCCAGTGATCCCCTTAATCTGGCGCGTAATTCTTCTTTAGCAAGCATCGTTTAGAGAGAAAAGTGATAGTTGTTCAAATTTAGGTGTTTTCAGTTGGACAACCTTATTTTCTAAAATACAATCCATCACCCACCCAGCCATAACTGGGGGAATAGCATTGCCGAAAAGAGCATATTGATCATAGATCGATATCCCAGTACAATGTTGATCTGGAAAGCCCTGAATGCGAGCATATTCTACATTAGTCAAACGGCGGAACTGATTACCAATTTTATAACGTTCATAGTGGCGACTCGTTGTTGAAGTAAGCGTGGGTGCAACACCATCAATGCCAAACACAGTGTAACCCATTCGCGCTCCTCCACTTTGATTGTAGAGAATTTGTACACCTTGAACGAAATCATTCACTGGGGTACTATTTTGTAAACGGTTTAACGTGGACTCAGTAAAATCAAATTGGCAATCGACATCTGACTCAAGAACTGTCCGTAAGGGTACAATAGGCGTAGCTGGATAAAATTGAGCAAAATTGTAACCGAAAAAACGACCTGTTTGGGCGAGTCCCCACGTCGGAAATCTAGTGCCATGGTCTTTGATTTTTGTCCATCGTTCAACATTAGTCAAGGTGTGAAACATTGAGTCGGATAACTCAGCGATATTTTCAGTTGAAGCAAGTCGGATATTGGGGTAATTATCCTGTGTATCCTTTCCTAAAACACCTAAAATGACCACTCGCTGGCGATTTTGGGGTAAACCAAAATTCATGGCGTTGACCAAACGCCACTCAATTCTATAGTTTAAATTTGCTAACTCATTCAGTATCGTGGCAAAATGCCCCCCTTCCTCCATAGACAGCAAGCGTTTAACATTCTCCAAGATAAAAAACTTAGGCTTGTGGTTTTGCAAGACATCAATAATGACTTGAAAAATATGACCGCGTGGATCTCGTACTCCCTTTTTTTTGCCAGCACTACTAAACGGTTGACAGGGAAAACCAGCCGTTAACAGATCATGATCTGGAATTTCATCAACGAGTTGATAAATATCACCGGGATATAATGATGTCTCTCCAAAGCGATCGCGGTATACTTGACAGGCTTTCGGACACCGATCATTTGCCCAGATTGTGGCTATATTTCTCTGATCCGCAGCAATCCGGAATCCTCCAATCCCGCAAAATAACTCAACGGTTGTCCAGATAGGTGACTCAGGCATAGGATGGATTTGAATGATATTCTTGACAAATGACCAATAACTATTCCCTTAACTCCTTAGCATCTGCCAAAACCGGATTAATATCAAACCAAGACTCGCCGCGATCGCGATATTCAAACACCAGCCGACTATAAATTAATTTCTGATACCCATCATCCCCACTCACTTTCTTCCGTTCCCGAACTCTCCGCAATAACCCCCATTCGTGATCATCAATAGTAAGCGTCATTTCATTGCGACGGCTGCGAATCAAACCCTCTAACGTTTCACCAGTCAACCGCCCTTGTTTGAGATCCTTCTTCAACCACTGGATCAACAGTTGTAATAAATCCCGCACATGACCGCCACTGACGCGGCACAATCGGTCTAAACTCTCCGGATGGTCAAAAATGTCATTTACCCGATTTAACCGCCCTTGTGCGTCCAAATCCGGCAACGCCCGCGCCAATACCATCTGTCGCAGTAACGCCATCCCCTCCTCACAGTCACTCCCATCCACCTGCTGCACCTGTACCATAGGCAAAACCTTGGGTTCTTCCTTGTATCGCTGGGTTAACCGCGCATAGGTATCAGCAAACTTTAACGCCAAGGGCATAGTATAAACGACATGGCAATTAAACTTTTGCAAATATTCTGCCTGATCAATAAAAATATATTCCTGTTGGGATTTTCCCCAACCTTTGGTTTGCCCCTCAATTCGATCCAAGTTATCCACAATCACAACTAATCCCCGTTTTCCCTGCTGTTGCAATTGCGCGATCGCAGGTTCAATTAACTCCTGATTAATCGCCGCTAATAACTCGGCTTTCTTAGGTCCCAGAAACTGATTCAGGCGTTCTCGCAATCCCGAATCCGCTCGTGCCTTAGCCGTAATCTTACCAATCCCAAACGCCAAAGACAACGCCCCTTTATCATCTGCCTTCACTTTCACCTCAGGAACCCCTGGCATTTTCGGCAAGCCTAACTCCACCTCCGATAAATCATACTCCGTCTGCAACAATTCTGCCGTCCGTTTCAGCAACTGCTTCAAACCCTTAGGTTCCGCGATCGCCACATCTGCTAAACTCTGACTAATCCGCCGTGCGATCGCCAGTAACACATCCGCAATATCCACATCCGCCATTTCCAAGTCATCACTGGACTCAAAATACACAACATGGAACCCTTCCGCCTCCAATTCCGCCTTCAGCCGCAGTAACTCTGTGGATTTGCCACACCCGATATGTCCCGTAAACAAATCACAACTTGGCTGATTGGCATAGAATATGGTAATATTCTCCTTTAACTCCTCAATAATCGTCCCACCCCGAACCGGAGAGAAGTCGATATAGTATTTGCGATCCTCTGGATCAGCAATATTAATCGTCTGACCAGGATTTGTCGCCTGAAAAAATACCAGTAAATCTACACTCATAAGTAGGTGGACACAATTAAAGTTAACGGTTGAGATTAGGGAACTCTTAACTGGGAACTCTTAACAGTAAGGGTTTGAGGGCGGTTTACTTGCACTTAATTAGCGTGCCATTTTATGCCAGTCCGACTACTTACCCCTATTGCTCGGATAATGGTTTCAGCGTTGTGCAGTAAGCCCGAATTAAACAACCAATGACGAATGACAAATGACTCACTTCCCCATTAATACCTGTTCATAAAGCTCTCCCGCCCGTTTCCAGGTATATTTTTTCTCAACCAGCGATCGCCCGTTGTCGGAGAGTTGTTTGCGAAGCTGACGGTTCTCGAATAACCGACTCACCGCATACACGTATTCAGCCGTATCATTTGCCCGTAATGCCCGCAGGGGGACATCTCCACCATCGACGGGCAATCCTTCCAAACCGCGATCGCTTGCCACCACCGGGACTCCTGCTGCCATGGCTTCTAGGGTTTTGTTTTTAATCCCATAGCTAGTCCGCAGGGGAATCACACAAACTGTTGCCTTATGCAAATAGTCTACGGTTGAACTCACCCGCCCTGCCACCGTAATTCCCGGACGTTCCTGCAACTCTAGCACCTCAGGTACAGGGCGTGCGCCCACGATTTCTAGGGTTGCTTCTGGATACCGTCGTAAAATCTCTGGGAATACTTCTAAGCTGAAGAAACGCACCGCATCAACGTTTGTCGGGCTATCCATGACACCCACAAACACTAATCGCTGTCCTCCCGGATCAGAGACTCGCTTGGGAAACTGCTTAAAATCAACGCCATTGGGAACTAAGGTAATCTTGCCCTCGGGTTCATAATCCTCAATCTGACGCCGATCTTTGGGAGTGGCGACGACAATATTGGTAAACTTGCCACAATATCGCTCTTCGTAACGGCGCAGTAGAGGTAAATTTAATTGCTCTCGTAGCTGCTTATCCGCTGGTTTGCCGTCTAACTGATGGCGCTGCTTGCGATAGAGGGAACTATGAATGTTGACGACGGTTCGCAACTTCTCTCGCCATTGGGGGCGAACATAAATTTCATTCATGCTATGTTCGCAGGTGATCACGTCAAAGTTTCCTGACTCTATTGCCTGGTTCACCCATTCCTGCATTTCCGGGGAGTACTGTTTTAAGACACTTTGAGGCGTTCCTTGTTGCAAGAATGTACTCAAGCGCTGCACTTTTGACCGTAGTCCACTGTTGTTCTCTGAGTTGTTGGGTTGAGGGAAAACGATGAGTTGTTCGACCCACTCCTGCAATTTTTCCACCTCAGTCTCGGAAATATCATCAGTGCGTTGAGTCACCAGAGTAATCTGATGACGCTCACTCAGAGCCTTGAGTAAGTTAAACGTTCTAACCTCAGTTCCGCCGTTAGTGGGTGGATAGGGAAATGTGGCAGAGAGGATGAGAATTTTCATAACGCTTCAAATTCCCCCCAAAATGGTCATAAATTCGGTTTTATCGGGATTAATGATGAATTGAGATGGCATTTATTAAAATTTGCTGGTGAATTATATCTATTTCATCAAACAGTTTTACCTTATTATATAAACATTTTGATGTTTTAATCATAAAATATTTATATAGATAATTTATCGTTAATTTTCGATCACAAATTATTGACAGGCTATTCCTTGAGGCAGATATCTTCAATGGAAATTAAGGGTAGAAGGGTAAGCTGTCGCGGATTAAATATGCATACCCCTACACCCCACACCCCACACCCCACACCCCCTACAGCTATTTGTTTGTTCACTTTGCACAAATGACTTGTTCATAAAGCTGGGCGGCTCGCTCCCATGTATAATTATTCTCAATAAACTGGCGTCCATTTTGTGACAATTCCTGCCTCAGTTGAGACGCTTCAAATAAGCGAGTCACGGCATCAACATACTCGGAAACTGAATTTGCCCTCAATGCTCTCAATGGTACATTAGGACTATCAACCTCCAGTCCTTCCAAACCGCGATCGCTTCCCACCACAGGTACGCCCGCCGCCATCGCCTCTAGGGTTTTGTTCTTAATCCCATACCCCGTTCGCATCGAGACGACGCATACCGTGGCTTGATGTAAGTAGTCTGCCATAGAAGGCACCCGCCCGGTTACTGTAATTCCGGGACGATTCCCCAGCGCCGATACTTCAGGGGTGGGACGTGCGCCAACTAGGGTTAAGGTTGTGTCAGGATACCGTTCTTGAATCGCGGGTAATATGTCTAAACTTAAGAACGTCACCGCATCAATATTGGCTAAATTATCCATCGCGCCGATAAACGTCAAACGATGTCCACCGGGATCAACGGTTCGATAGGGGAATTGGCTAAAGTCTACACCATTGGGAATCACAGCAATCTGACTGGAGGGATTATAGGATTGAATCTGTTGGCGGTCCTCATCCGTGGTCACCACAATATGAGAGAATTTAGCACAGTAGCGCTGTTCATAGCGATACAGTAGAGGCAGATTCAAGCGATCGCGCCAGAGATTCTCACTTGTACCCGTTTGCAACTGATTGCGACAGGAAGCGTACACCGAACTGTGAATATTGACAACCGTTCGCAGTTGTTCGCGAAACTCCGGACGCACATAAATCTCGTTAACGCTATGTTCGCAGGTAATCACATCAACGTTATTCTTCTTGACCCACTGATCAACCCAATCCTGTAATTGTGGAGAATATATCGAGAGGACACTAGGAGGAGTCCCCTGGAGCAAAAATCGACCGAAGCGCTTTACCTTACCGAACCATCCTCCCGGAAGACTGGAAGTTGTGGGACGGGGAAAAACGACCAACTCAGCCACCCATTCTCGTAATGCTTCAACTTCAGCATCAGTTACATCGTCAGCGCGTTGAGTGAGTAGGGTAATCTCATGTCCACTGAGATGTTTGAGTAAGTTAAACGTCCTGACCTGAGTCCCTCCTTGGGTTGGGGGATAGGGGAACGTAGAAGAGAGCATCAAAATCTTCATGGGTGATTGGTGAGGGTTTAAGGCGTGTATCCAAAACGTAACCTATTTTAGTTTTGATCAAGCCTGTAGAATATCAATAATTCTTCCCTCAAAACATACTTTATCAATTGGGTGAACTGATATGGGATCATCTACCTCGATAAACGCCAAACGGCGATCGGCTCATTTCCGGCAATGGCTGCCCATTAGCTTAATCGGATTAATCGCCGCAACCCTCTATCTTTACCAACTAGCAGAAGAAGGATTCTGGATTGACGAACTCACCAGTGTTACCGACATTCAAACAGGACGGGGATTACCGCCGAACAACCTAATTCGTCCCCTCTATTATATGCTGCTGAGTATCTGGATACAGGTTAGCAATCATGATGCTTGGCTGCGAGGATTAGCCGTCCTTTTTGCGATAACAAGTGTTTTCCTTGTCTATCAGCTAGGTCGTCGTTTAGCCGGAGAAGCAGAAGGCTTAATCGCTGCCCTCATCTTGGCACTTTCACCCCTATTCATCAATCACGCCCAAGAAGTACGCATGTATACCATGAGTACTTGCTTGGGGTTAGGCGGTACCGTGGCGTTGACCTACGCCCTGATGAGTGAGCCAGGGAAGCGTCCGAGTTTGGCATCAATGGCTGGGTGGGCAGGTTTGCGACTCTTAGCCATATTTACAGTACCGCTTAATCTGACGTTACTGATACCGGATATCCTGTTAGTGGGATGGAGATTCCGCAATCAACGCGCCGTGTTGTTCGATTTTGGTAAATGGCTACTGCTGATTGTGGTTTTGTGGTCTCCAGGTGTATTGTCTGTCGTTCAGATGGCGTCTCCTTCATCCTCCTACGCCCAGCAAGGACATGTCGCGGGGAGACGCACCCCCCATTTGATTGATCTTGTCCGCACCTTGAAGTTTTTTACAGTTTGGCCCTTCTCGGTGCACTCGAATGCGATCGCCGCCTGGTTTTACAAGTTATTTACGGGACTATTGGCGGGCTTATTAGGTGCGGCGCTGATCAAAAATAAACATCACAATTCATCAAAGCTGTTTTGGGTCGCAGCATGGGCATTTATTCCGCTCGGCTTGATATTTGGGTTTTCGTATATCTCAATGTCCCTGTGGGTAACCCGCTATTTGTTATTTGTCAGCCCTTACATTTTCATCCTACTGGCAGCAGGTTTGATCAGAGTATGGCGTCAGTGGCGAATCGTGGCGATAGCCATTGCGGTAGCCTATACAATAGCCGTTGTCGGTGGATTGGTACGCTACTACACCGTTCAAGATCGACCCAATTATAAAGCCGTTGTCCAAGTAATTAACACCAACGAGCAACCGGGTGATGTAATTATTTGGTCGATGTATTATGACAAGGCGCTAGCCCATTACTATCAAGGTTCCGCCCCAGCTCATCAACATATCCTTCCAAGTACTTTAGAGACATCCGATCTGGAACAGTTGTTGAGTGACTTACCACCAATTGAGTCACGCTTTTGGTTAGCGACTCAAGTGTCTTCCCAGAGTTCTCCACTATTAGAGACATTCCTGGCAGAAAACTTCGATATCCTCACCCATAAGTCATTTGCTCAGAAGTTAGACAATGATGGAAGCATGGAGGTTTTCTTGTTGAGTCCGCGTTCTCCGGATATTGAGACAAATAACCAATGACAGACAAAGAACCATGCACTTTTATTGTGCCGAATTTTGCTTGGCTTGAACCATCATCCGCACAACCTCAGGCATTTTATACTGCGCTTGCCATCCGAGTTTTTCTCTGGCTTTGGCAGGATTTCCCCGACTGACCGCTAAATCGGTTGGTCGGAACAAACTCCTATCCGTAATCACATAATCTTGCCAATCCAAGCCGACCGAATCAAAAGCCGCTACCACAAACTCTTCTAAGGTGTAACTCTCTCCTGTGGCAATCACATAATCATCGGGTTCTTCTTGTTGCAATATTTTATACATCGCCTCGACGTATTCCGGTGCCCATCCCCAGTCGCGTTTAATGTCAACATTGCCTAGATAAAGCTTTTCTTGGCTACCTTGGGCAATGCGAGACACGGTTGCAACAATCTTTTGGGTTACAAATCGTTGGGGTCGCAGGGGAGATTCGTGATTGAACAGAATACCGGAACAAGCAAACAACCCGTAAGCTTCCCGATAGTTTGCCACTTGCCAAAAGGCAGCCGATTTGGCTACCGCATAAGGACTTCTGGGGCGAAATGGAGTGGTTTCATCCGCCGCTTCTGTGCCAATATCGCCAAAACATTCACTCGACCCCGCATTATAAAATTTAATTGGCTCACCCGTAAACCGAATCGCTTCTAAAAGATTTAATGTACCAATAGAAATACTTTCTAGGGTTTCTACGGGTTGTTCAAACGACAAGCCCACCGAACTTTGTCCCGCTAAGTTATAGACCTCATCGGGTTGGTTTTTCATCAGGACTTGCAGCACACTGCGAAAATCAGTGAGGGCGGCGGATTCTAGTTTCACTTGGTCACGGATACCCAAACGAATTAGATTCTGAAAGGAGGACATTTGAGCATCCCGTGATGTACCACAGACGCTATAACCTTGGTTGAGAAGTAATTTAGCCAGATAAGCGCCATCTTGACCGGATACGCCACAAATTAGTGCTTTTTTCATGATTGGTCATTGGTCATTGGTCAGGGAACAGGGAACAGGGAACAGGGAACAGGGAACAGGGAACAGGGAACAGGGAACAGGGAACAGGGAACAGGGAACAGGGAATAGGGAACAGGGAATAGGGAACAGGGAACAGGGAACAGGGAACAGGTAAGGTAGAGTTTTGAGTTAACTTCCTCATCTTCCTCATCTCCCCCATCTCCCCCATCTTCCTCATCTCCCCCATCTCCCAGACGTAGCATGCTACGTCTCTACTTCCCCAGCTTCCCCAGCTCCCAGACGTAGCATGCTACGTCTCTACATGTTCCCTAATCATTCAGCCCTCATCTTTGGGTTTAAGTAGCATAGCTTGAATGGCGGCACTTAGGTAACCAATCTGCCCGTAAGCATAAACTAGATTATCAAACCGTTTGGCTGGGTCAGTCAAATGTTTCGCGGATTTGTAGAGTCCCCGGGCTATGCGTTCTCCTCCTCGTCCTAACTGACGTATCCCGGTTCGACCTGCGACTTCTTCGCGATAACATTCGCTAATCCCTTGCCACCAGCTACGCTGCAAAAACCAGCTTGCTTTGAGGCGTTCTGGGGCGACGTTGTGGGCGGCGACAGCACCGGGGAGATAAGCGACTTGCCAACCCTGTTTGAGGGCAAGTTCAGTCATGTATAATTCTTCATTGGATAATAGTTTTTTACCTTGACGCCCTAAATTAGGATCAAAGCCGCCAATTTGTTCTAGGAAGGTACGCCGGATTGAGTAGTTTAAGCCTCTGGGCGTTAAACCAGGTTCTTTGATATAAACGACGTGATCTCCGAGATCATAAAGTCCTAGATTGCCAGCGAGTTCTGGGGATATCCAGTTGGGGGGTTCGACGCCGGGGGGCCAGATTAGGGTGACTTTACCGCCAGCGATTGCTAATTGTTCATTCTGTTGATAAGCGTCTAGGAGAACGCTCAACCATTGGGGACTGGCGACGGCATCATCATCTAAATAGGCGAGAATGGGAGCGGTGGTTTCCTGTGCGCCAGTGTTGCGGGCAACGGAAAGACCAATGACGGGTTCGTAAACGTATTTTAGCTGAGGATGAGAGATACGGGCTTCAACAATCTCACGAGTGCGATCGCTCGAGGCGTTATCGACCACTACGACGATAAAATTATCACACTCTTGGGCTAATAGGCTATCGATGGCAGCGCCTAGATAAGCATCTCGGTTGTGAGTACAGATAATCGCAGCAATCTGAGGCGTTGGCATAACTGTCGGGATGAGTCGTCGCTAGGGAGTCTAAACAGCTCTGTTGTAACACAAGAATCAGGCGAATCGGCAAATCCCATTCGTCCTCTTCCCCCTACACCCTACACCCTATACCCTATACCCCATTGAATCAGAGGGGGCGGGTTTAGTCACATCTGGGTGACAAGTAACGATAATGGTAAAACCCGCCCCTACACCCTTCAAAATTAAGAAATTCTTTACAGCCAATCAATTTCATTCGCTTTTTCATCAAGTTGAGTTTGGTTTTGTCCGAGGTCACGATACCAAGCGCCGTACAGATTAATTGGAGTTTTTATTATATCCCCAAAAGAGGCTTTTCCGGCAATAACTTGTCCGCTGGTTATTGGCAATTCTTTGAGCAACCAGCGACTAATTAAATAGAACGATTTTTTTGATGTTAATTTCGGTTGTAACTCGACGCCGTGCAGTTCGTGTAAGTATTTATTGGAACGCCCATAGCGTTGCCATTGGCTGCGAAATTCCTTTAGGTTCGTGCGGTGGCGGTGTTGGACAACGGCGGTTTCGGCAAAGTCGAGTTGCCATTGAGTCTGGCGCTGAATTCGCCAACATATATCTGCATCTCCGCCGGTTGTCATGTAGGGACGGAATAAGCCAACCTCTTGTAAGGCTTGGCGACGAATGGCTAAATTAGCGGTTTGACCGTAGGGATAAAATGGGTGATCTAGAGTGTTTTTTTGGCTTAATGTTCCTTGACGTTCGGCATGTTTTTCGAGCAGGGTTTTACCGGGTAGGGCGGAAATTTCGCCGACAACTAATCCGATTTGGGGATTGGCAAAGGGTTGAACTAAGAGACTCAACCACTGGGGAAGGGGGCGACAATCGGCATCGGTGAAGGCTAGAATTTCACCAGTGGATGCTTTTATGCCTGTATTGCGGGCTGCGTAGGAACTTTGAATCTGGTTCTCAGTCAGGGTGTGAAGCGTGATGCCTTGAGATTTGGCGTCTTGAGCGGCTTGGTGCAGGATGTCAGGAGTGCGATCGCGGCTATTATTGTCTACGAGGAGGTATTCTACCTGATCCTTGGGGTATGTTTGTGAGAAGAGACACTGGATTAAGTCGGGGATGTCGGCTGCACCGTTATAGATGGGGACAACGACGGATACCTTGGGGACAAAAGAGGAATGGGGTTGACTATCGGGAGTGTGAGCAGAACACATGATTTTATCCGAATTTAGCTCAAGGCTGGTCACATTTTATCAAGGGTTTGTCGTCAAATCCATCTCCCCTTGCTCAATACATTCAAATACGAATGACGAATGACGATTCCCGCCGTTGCGTTCCCGTTATAGTTGTGCCATGCTGAATGATATTAATTCTGATTCATCAAATTTATTATAATCTTAACAAGCGTTATCTCTAGAGAATTCAGTTTCTCAATGACGGGAATAGCGATGAGGTAATTTAACCTGAACATTCATGAGGTTTTTAACTGACGACGAACCTATACCTGGAGAGTTATGAGGTTTTATGAGGTTTTTATCTAATTAACGAATAAAATCGATGTGAATTATTCAATCACCCCAAGTATAATTTTATTTTTGTGAGATTTTATGGTTTACATAACCCACATGATCAACGAAACTAATAAATAGGTGTTCCCCACCGATTGATCTGTGAATCTACCAGGGTAAAGCCGCCCAAGCGTGCAGATATACCCGACTCGGTTATAAATTTAGATAATGACAGGGGAAGAACAATGTTTAATTTAACAGGGGTGCTAGTTCACGATTGCGTTGAACGTCTACAAGCTGGCTACCGCCAGACTTACGGAAATTGTCAACCCGATTATACTGAGGTGATCACGGGAGTGGCTCAAGTGGCTCTCGAACAGATTGCCCAGAGTGATGCTCTCTATCACAATGTTGAACATACCATTTTGGTAACCTTAGTCGGACAAGAAATCCTGAGAGGGAAACATATCCTGCACGGGAACGTTTCTCGTCAAGACTGGCTCACGTTAATCGTCTCTTGGTTGTGCCATGACATTGGCTATGTTAAGGGGATTTGCCGAAATGACCAACCTGACCAACGATTGTACGTGATTGGTCTCGATGATATGATGATATCTTTACCTCAGGGCGCAACCGATGCCAGTTTGACATCCTATCATGTTGACCGAGGCAAGCGGTTTGTGGAGGAATATTTTGGCACTCATCCCTTCATTGATTGTACTGCCGTAAAGCGCAATATTGAGTTAACCCGTTTCCCAGTACCTGCTGATGACGCCCATCAAGATACGATGAATTATCCGGGTTTGACTCGTGCGGCTGATTTGATTGGTCAGCTCAGTGATCCGCGTTACTTACAAAAGATTCCTGCATTGTTTGGTGAGTTTGAAGAAAGTGGCGCCAATAAAATTTTAGGCTATCACAATCCAGGTGAATTGCGGCAAAACTACCCCAACTTTTTCTGGAAAGTTGTGTTGCAATACATCCAATCGGCTTTGCAGTATTTAGAGGTAACCGGAACAGGTCAACAGATTATTGCCAATTTGTATGGTAATGTCTTACAGGTTGAACAAGAAAATAGGGTAAGCTCAAGGAAGGTTGCGATATTTGTCTAAATACGACTAAGTAGTTGGACAAAAGAAAACGGTACTGTATTAATTTTTGTAAATTGCTCTCAAATCCTTACTGTTCCCTGTTAAGCAGTTCCCTAAGCTCAACCGTTAACTTTAATTGTGTCCACCCACTTACTTAAGCGATTAACCCGGAGTTTGAACTCCGGGCTAGAATTGTCAAACAGAATTGGTATTAGAATTCAGATGACAGCGTTGCTGATAAATTTGCGCCACCTGATCGGCTGGATTTTGATGCAAACAGGCTTCAAACAAGCGTAGCGCTTCGGCATACGCCTGTTGATTATACAAAGACAACGCTAAAGCAAATCGGTCTTGATTGTCTAACTTAGCCTCTCGAACTTCCGGTAAATCAGCATCAAAGATTTCATAAACTGTGACTAATTCCGACTTACCTTTGACTTTGACATGATCAATCATGCGGATAGCATAATCGTAGGGATTTTGTAGTTGCTTGAATGTATGGTGAGAAATTAATAAGGATACACCATAATTTTTGGTTAACCCTTCCAAACGAGCGGCTAAATTCACCGCATCGCTAATTACCGTGGTATCCATCCGGTTATATCCGCCCACAGTGCCTAACATTAACGTTCCTGTATTAATTCCCATACCCAATTGAATGGCTCGATAATTACAGTTAGCCCGATGTCGATTATATTCCGTTAACTGATGCAACATGGCAATTCCGGCTTTAACCGCATCATCTGCACCGCCACTAAAGAGTGCCATAATCGCATCGCCGATATATTTATCAATGAATCCTTTATTTTTAATAATCGTCGGTTCCATTCGAGATAGATAGGAATTGATGAATTTGAAATTTTCTTCAGGTGTCATCCCTTCCGAAAGCGCAGTGAAGTCGCGAATATCCGAAAATAATACAGACATTTCTTTTTCAACTTGATCGCCCAATTCAACATCGACAATCGTCTCTTTATTTAATAACTGGAGAAATTGACCCGGAACAAAACGAGAGAACGCTTGATTGAGTTGATTGAGATGACCCGTAAACCGGAGGCGTTCGGATTCCGATCGTTGGCGTTCAGTGATGTCGTTCAGCACGACGATAGCGTAGCTAACATTTCCCTTGTCATCAAAGATAGGGGTGCCTAAAACCTCAATCGGTACAATTTTGTCCGGCTGGTGAATTTCTATGCCATCATGGATAGAACTTTTTCCGTTAAGCGCTTGGATAATTGGCTCAAGATTGCCAGGATAGACTTTCTCAGCTTCAGGCGAGTAAATGGGATAAATTTCGGGTAACCGATTGGTAGGATTGGTGGGAATTAGCCCTTGACCAAACAGTTTCTTGGCTGTCTGATTGGCATAATAGGGTATGCTATTGTGATCAACGACAAATACACCGACGGGTATTGCTTCTAAGAATTGAGTGAGCCGACTTTCACTGTCTCGTAATTGATCTTGAGCTTGGAGCCGTTGATTAATTTCGCGATAAATGTGAGAATAGACAAAGACAAGCAGACTTAAATCAAAGGCTAGTCCAATGGAGAAAATCCAAATTGTTGTATGGACTGTACTTTGAGTAGACTGCGATCGCACCTGAAATAATCGTTCTTCCTCTGCCTTCATCTGATGGAATATTTCGCGGATCTGATCCATGAGCAGTTTGCCCTGGTTGGTGTTAACAATTTCTAAAGCTGCGTCTAATCCTTGCTCGTTTCTTAAATGAATGGTTTGCTGAAGTTCGGCAAATTTCTGATTAATTAGGGGAATAGCCCGTTCTAGATTTTTTTGATGATCAGGGTTTTTAGCTGTCAACATTTGTAGCTGTTTGATATCATCTTTGACTTGATCAACGGCTTTTTTATAAGGGTCAAGGTAGCGCGGTTTACCCGTTAACAGATAACCCCGCTGTCCCGTTTCTGCATCGGTAATTTCAGCTAAAACTTTTTCAAGTTTCGTTAATACTTTTTTGGCATGGAGTTCTTTTTGATTCGTGTCTCTTAGGCGAAATGCACTATAATAACCAATTGAGCTGACGAGAATGATAAGGCTGGAGGTTAGTCCAAATCCTAGGATGATTTTTCGTTGTATCGATAGTTTCATCATCAAGGGTAGAGTTTAACGAAAGAAACTCTGATTGGTGTTAAATCTCAAAATACTTATTCAGGTATAATTTATCTCTGTCAGTAATTTAAAATAATAATATTTTTTTACACAGTCAGTTCGGCATGAATTTATTGTTTTCAGATAAAAATCATGCCCCAACTGGGTTATTTATTATTCGTTCAGAGAAATACGTTGCGCTTTTGGGGTCTTAGAATATAACCAGCATTTTACCGAGCTACTCTCGGTTTTGGCAAATGCTGGTTTATTCGTCATTTGTCATTTGTCAGAGAATGAAAACCTGGATAGTCAAAATTCAGCTACTCACCTAGACTTGAGAAATAATCGCACCCTTCAAAATTGCCCCACTGAGATTTGCACCATTGAGATTTGCTTGATTCAGATTGGTATTTCTCAGGTTGGCTCCTTTCAGGTTGGTATAACTGAGATTAGCGCCTGTCAAATCAGCACCACTGAGATTCGCATCCGTTAAATCCGCTCCTTTCAAATTTGCACCTCTAAGATCTGCATTTCTCAAGAAAGCCACCATGAGGTTTGTATCAATCAAAATGGCTTGATTTAGGTTTGTCGTATGACAAATCGCTTCATAGAGATTGGCTCGACTCAGGTTGGCTCGACTCAGGTTGAAGTTTTGCAAGTTATACTCACAGAGGTTTGAGCCACTCAGATCAACTTTACTAAAGTTAAGTTTGAGTGTATTAGCTTGACTTTTGTTTGAGTTTAAGTTAATATTTTTCAGTCGCCACCGATTCCAATTTTCAACGCCTTGTTTGAGGACAACTATATCGTTCGCATTTGCCATTTTGTATGACTCCTCCAAGTTTCAACGTGATCGAATTATGTTTTTTTTAGAATTATCTGAATTATTCAGTCTGGTAAAAATAGGGTTAATTTGGAGTCATAAAAATTGCTGTGATTACTGTTGAATTAAGTAACTAACATTGAGTTCATGCCAAAAATGGGTGATCAAACAAATAGGGGTTTCATTAATCAATGTAACAAAAGTTTAAGACGTTATTCAACTTATCGGATAAGAAGTGCTTGGTCAAAACATAGATGATTTTCTATGGCATAGTTATGAATACCCTTTAAATTCAGGGATTGGGGACTGGATGTAGTAGAAACGCAGCAGGCTAGCGTCTCTATATCTCTCGAGGCTCAAATTAAAGGCGTGTTAAACGGCAGGTGTGATCGCGCTTTGGGTTCCCTGGGTGTCAATTGCCAGCGATCGCGCTTGCACAGAAATCCCCAGGTGTTGCCAAGTCTCAGCCATGGTGGTGGCTACGGTTTCGGCTTGCATCGGATCGACAAGCGCCAACAGAGTCGGACCTGCGCCACTAATCGTTACCCCATACGCCCCCGCTTTTAAAGCGGCGGTTTGCACCGCGTCATATCCTGGAATCAACGCTTGTCGATAGGGTTGATGTAACCTATCCTGGAGGGCAGTGTGTAACCAATCACGGCGTCCCGTTGCCAAGGCGCGGATCAGTAACCCGAAATGGGCAAGATTAAAAATAGCATCCGCCTGACTCAGTTGAGGGGGGAGTACCTGTCGCGCTTGTTGGGTGGAGAGTTCAAAATTGGGAATGGCGACAACCGGAACGATTTGATCATGCCAGGGAATGTCACAAATCTCCCATTCCTTGAGAACCGCATCCCCTCGCACCGCCAGACGACAGCCACCCAATAAAGCGGGAACAACATTATCCGGATGTCCTTCCAGCGCGATCGCTAATTGCATGACTTCGGTTTGACTCAGGGGTTCCCCAGCTAACTGATTCGCGCCAACCAACCCACCCACAATCGCCGTGGCGGAACTTCCTAACCCTCTGGCAAGGGGGACATCTAACTCAATTTTGAGTTGGACGGGTGGAGGTGTATGACCAATATGCTCGTATAATTTCAGAAAAGCCTGGTAAGCCAGATTCGTGTCATCAGTTTTAACTTGTGTCGCCTCCACACCAGACACCCGAATTCTTACCGCCCGTTCCGTTTCCCACGGGGTATCCGAACTCAGGCGCGTAAACGTAAATCGGTTATAGAGGGTCAACGCTGCGCCAATGCAATCAAATCCGGGACCCAAGTTGGCGGTTGTAGCAGGAACGGTGACAGTGACAGGAGAATGGATAGACATTCGTGCGGGATTAAAGGATGCCAATGGGAAATCTTATCAGATTCCCTGGTAGAAGTCATACCTTCGGGGTTGCTAAATAAGTTTTCTTCCCCTGCTTCCAGACGTAGCATGCTACGTCTCTATATTGCTTCCCTTAACCAACTGCCGTCATTCATCCTTTGTAAGGGTTTGAGGATTGTTTACATAACTTAACAGAGTTGAGTGTATTTCTACCCACCTCCTTAAAGTCCAGACTATGAAGCGTATGTAAAACTCATCCTTGGACTTACTCAATATTAATTTATAAGTTTTTCTTATCGTAAAATCCCTAAGACAGCACTCAGTTCAATAATTGTTTGCCTTTTCTTAAGGTTTATCACCCAAACAAGTCACATTTTATTGCATTTTTTAATATTGAGGATATTATAACGCTTTTTTTTTAGAAACCGCTATTATACACGTCATTCTTCTTCACAGAACCTTTATATTAATAAGTTTTTCCGTTTAATCAAAATAGTAAATCTTTGGTAAAGCTACAGATAAATTTAACCTATTCTTTATAGAACGATTTATTCTGGAGATAGATAAATAATGATTTCATTGGCAGGGCGAAAACATGAAACGTCTCGCTAAAACGGTTGCATCAGTTACCATTCTGACAACAGCGACGCTTGGCTATTTCTCCAATAGAGCCGAGGCAATCACATTTACCAATGGGGAAAACTCTATTGAAACGAGCGCTATCAAACAAGGTTCTCTAAGTAAACTAATGTTTGATTTAGCGCCCCTGGCGGTTAATGGAGCTAATTATTCGGGTCAGAATACCTCATTTTTATTACAGACCTACGATAATAACGTGGTCATTGATGCTGTTGCCGCAAGTGACGTAAATTCGCTATTGTCTGATTTACAAGGCTTGGGATTGCAAAATACTTCGACCTTTGGTTCCTTGGTATCAGGAATGCTGCCGATTGAGGCTTTGGCATCGGCGGCACAGTTAGAGAGCTTGAAATTTGCGAAACCCGCCTATAAACCCATCACCAATGTCGGCAGAACCACCAGTCAAGCTAATGCCGCTTTACGTGCAGATATAGCGCGTGAGCAGTTTGGTGTCGATGGTACTGGGGTGACGATTGGAGTTTTATCGGATAGCTTTAATTTTTCTGGTACAGCCGCCGAGGATGTGGCGAGTGGGGATTTGCCATCGGGTATCAACGTGCTGAAAGATTTACCCAATGATGGGAGTTTAGGTGATATCTTTGGTATCGATGAAGGTCGTGCCATGATGCAACTGATCCATGATGTGGCTCCAGGTGCGGATTTGGCGTTTCACACGGCGGCGTTTAATGAAACCGATTTTGCCCAAGGGATTCTGGCACTCGCCGATGCAGGTGCGGACATTATTGTCGATGACATCTTTTACCCCACTGAACCAATGTTCCAGGATGGAGTCATTGCTCAAGCGATTGATACTGTCGTTGATCAGGGTGTTTCCTATTTCTCGGCGGCTGGTAACGATGCTCGACAGTCTTACGAAAGTGCGTTTAATGGAAGTAATCTGTTTGAACCATTAGTCGGCGGTGAATTTCATGATTTTGATTCAGGTGTAGGCGTTGATATTTTCCAAAGTTTGACGATTCCTGAGAATAGCGGATTTGGCATCTCATTTCAGTGGGATTCACCCTTCTTTTCGGTGAGCGGTGGTGCGGGTTCTCTGAATGATCTGGATATTTTCCTGTTTGATGAGTCAGGAACGAATATAGTGGCGAGCAGTGTTAATCAAAATGTGGGGAATGATGCGGTTGAATTGTTCTCGTTTTTCAATGATGGCTCATTAGGAACCGATGCGTTTAACTTAGCGATATCAAAGGTAGAGGGTTTAGATCCTGGATTGATGAAATACATCTTGTTTGGCGAGGGTACGCTGAACGAGTACGATACTGCCAGTGGAACGGTGTTCGGACATCCTAATGCTAGGGGAGCAGAAGCTGTTGGCGCGGCATTTTATCAAGATACACCCGAATTTGGTGTTGATCCAGCTTTATTGGAGCCATTTTCCTCAGCAGGACCCACGCCGATTTTGTTTGATACGGCGGGTAATCGCTTGGCAAATCCGGAAATTCGCTTGAAGCCAGAGATTATTGCGGTTGACGGAACGAATACAACTTTTTTCCCACCTCCTTTCTTAGATCCTAGAGATCCCGAAGGTGATGGGTTTCCCAACTTCTTTGGTACGTCGGCGGCGGCTCCCCATGCGGCGGCTGTGGCGGCTTTAATGTTGGACGCGGCGCCGGATACGAGTCCAAGTGAAATTTATCGTATATTGGAAACGACTGCTTTGGATATGGAGAGTCCTGGCTTTGACTTTGACAGTGGTTTCGGGTTAATTCAAGCTGATCGCGCTGTAGCGGCTACTGTTCCGGAACCGGGTTCGGTGTTAGGGTTGTTGGTATTCGGTGCTGTGGGGATAGGTGTTCGATTATTAGGGAAGAAGCTTGATTGACCTGAGGGGGTGACAAGCTCGCGTCAAAGGTAGGCAGGGTGTGGGGTATGGGGTGTGGGGTGTGGGGAAAATATTAGAGAAACACTTTCATCCCATAAGATCACAATGCTGACTGGAGCGTGCCATTGGAGTTAAAACGGGGTCAATCATGCGCCTACTACAAATCCCTCTAATCACGTTTATTTTTTGCCTACTCGTCAGTTGCGAGAACAACTCTCCAAACCCAACAGATACCTCTTCTGTGTCTTCTCAAGATGCACCATCGGCGCAGCCATCATCCCCTGACACCTCACCTGGCGAAAGTCCTACTGTTGATCCGTCTAAATCCACTCAATCGGCTCAAACCCAACGGATATCTGCAAAGGGGATTGGAGTGGCGCAAGTGGGGATGACGCTGGGTGAACTGAAAGAATTGCTGGGAGATCAAGCTGAGTTTCAGGTTACGTCACCATTCATGGTCGATTTTGATGCGATCGCGATCGTTCAAGAGGGTAAACCCCAATACTACATCTTGTATCCGGCGGGAATACCGATGAGTGATGACGACATCATTGAGGCGCTAGTGACAGACAATCCCAATTATCAAACGGCTGACGGTGTTGGACCTGGAACCCCCCTCAAGCAAGCAGAAGAGGTTTACGGAGAGGCGACTCTGACCTATCACACTGTTAACGAGTCACGGGAATACGTCAAGTTTGCCCAACATCCGTCTCCTGACGTAACGTTTCGGCTTGGTGCTGCGAATGATGATAGTTTTGCTGGGGTCTATCCCTCGCCCCAAAAGGAATTTAACCAGACGAAGGAGTATAAGGATACGGCGACGATTCGTTTTGTCGAAGTGTATTGTGGAAAGGATTGTCCCGTACAACCTCTGCCCAATTGACGGATAACCCAGAAAAAATCCCTGTTAGTTGCCCGGAATCGTTCCGGGCTTTTTCGTTGGGGCATGGGTTGTGCGATCGCGCTTGAATCGTCCTATCCATAAGCTTTTGAGCCAAGTCCAAAAATTTTTTCGCCCAAACCCTTGACAAGTTTGTAGTATACTTGTAGTATAAACTTAAGAGCGAAGGGGAAAGAGCCAAACAGCTTGACTCCAAACGCTCATACCGAACCTTGAAAACTGAATATGTAACACATTTTTTCATTAATGTGGGGGCGTAGCTCAATGGCTAGAGCAAAGACCTGTCGAGTCTGAGGTTGCGAGTTCAAATCTCGTCGCTCCCGCTATCTGGCTCCATCGTCTAGTGGACAAGGATCTCTGATTTTCGCTCAGAAGACACGGGTTCAAATCCCGTTGGGGCTATGACATTGATGAATCAGGTCAAGTTGTCAAGGGGTTGAAGGGAATACTGACAGCTCCGAACTTGACCTTTAAAAGAAGCAGATTATTTGAGGAAGGGGAGTATAGCTCAACTGGCAGAGCATACGGCTTTTAACCGTCTGGTTGCGGGTTCAAGTCCTGCTGCTCCCACTCAATTTTTGGGAGTATAGCTCAGTCGGCAGAGCAGCACCCTCATAAGATGCCAGTCGCAGGTTCGATCCCTGCTACTCCTACTGCTCCAGCCTCATCGTCTAGTGGTTAGGACGCTGCCCCCTCAAGGCAGAAAGAGGAGTTCAAGTCTCCTTGGGGCTATCTGGAGAGGTGGCTGAATTGGTGAAAGCACTTCCCTGCTAAGGAAGCATGGGGCAACTCATTGCAGCTACTCTTCGAGAACGCTCCGCGAACGACTCCTGTCCTCTCCGCTTTGTGTAGTATATCGAACCAGACATACTACATATCCTGGGTCGGCTCGCCTATTAGGGTGGGCAAGTGTCTGTAAAACACCCGCTTATATGCATTGCAGGTGCGAATCCTGCCCGACCCATTGAATTTTGGATTCAAAGTTCAAATCGAATGTAGGGATAGTGTAACGGCAACATCTCGGTCTCCAAAACCGATGATCTGAGTTCAAATCTCAGTCCCTGCGCCAATCAAACATTTCCCCTGGTAGCTCAGTTGGGTAGAGCGCTTGCCTGAAAAGCAAGAGGTCGTCAGTTCAATACTGACCTGGGGGACTGGCATTGCCCTATAGCTCAATGGTAGAGCGACGCGCTGTTAACGCGGGGGTTGTAGGTTCGAGTCCTACTGGGGCAGCCATTTATTGCCCTGTGGTGTAACTGGCAGCATATCTGACTTTGACTCAGACGGTCTAGGTTCAAACCCTGGCGGGGCAGCCAAATGATGCTCTTGTAGCCCAACTTAATGTGGGTTCAAATTCCACGCCTGAGTACCACAACTTGCTCCTGTGGCGGAATTGGCAGACGCGATCGGCTTAAACCCGATTTCTTGAAATTGTGGGTTCGACTCCCACCGGGAGCATAACGGGATGTAATTCAGTGGCGAGAAGCCATGCTTTGGGAGCATGGAGTCGCAGCTACTCTTCGAGAACGCTTTGCGAACAAATCCTGCCATCCCGATATACCCCTGTAACCCAATTGGAAGAGGTACTAGGCTAAGAACCTAGTCGTTGCTGGTTCGAGTCCAGTCAGGGGTATGGGTGATACGCTCCCGATGAAGCAAGAGTGGCTTGCTAGGCTCATATCCTGGATATCAGCAGGTGCAACTCCTGCCCCCGCCACCAAAATGCAGGTGTGGTGTAATGGCTAGCATAGAAGCGTCGTATCCTTCCGATGCGAGTTCGACTCTCGCCACCTGCTTGTCACTATGCTGGAGGTTTTGTTTGTCAGATTAAGGAGGTGTAGAAATGACGACGATGACGGTAACTGATGCTTTGGCAGAATTAACACTGTTGGAAAAACGGATTGATTCGGCACGAGCGAATTTAGACAATAATACGTTAATTGCTGTTGTGGAAGTCGGCAAAGTGCCAACAGGCTATAAATCAAGAGAAGACCATGCCTCTAAAGCACGCGCGGCTTTACAACGAGTTGATGCTTTAATTGACAGACGACGCACGATTAAACGAGCTGTTGTTTTGTCAAATGCCTCCACCATGGTTTCCGTCGCGGGTCAAGAAATGACGGTGGCTGAAGCCATCGAGATGAAGAATTTCATCTTGTACTATGAGACGGTTTTTCACACGATGGTGTCGGCGTATACTCACACTAAAAATGAGTACAAAGCTGCTCAAACACGAGTGAAGGATCGACTGGATAAGTTAGCTAAGGAGGTGTTGGGTAAAAATGCGTCATCTGAAAAATATCAATCTCTGGCGGATAGCTTCTTAGAGCGAGAAGGTGTCGAACTGCTCGATCCCACTAATCTGGCAGAAGAAATTGAGAGACGGCAAGCGTTTGTTGAAGAGTTTAAATCAACGGTTGACCGGGTACTGTCAATTAGCAATGCCCGCACCATGATTGAAATTCCCGACTAAACTAGAAGTGCTGGTCACTCGAAAGTCTCTAAATTTATGGTATTAGATGGATAGCTCAATGGCGTAGAGCACATGCTAGTAGAAGCATGAGGTGTCGATTCGCAACCGACTCCATCTTCCACTACCTTTAAAGCTTAACGCTCAACGCTTAACGCTTAAACTTCAATCGTTAAAGGTTAGACAATTAACTCTCAAACCATAAAGGTTAACGATCGATAAAATCCAGGGTGTTGGTTGTAGGTTCCATAAAACCTTGAGGTCCCCACCTGGCTGAGTGGTCAGCATTTCATTCTTAATTTGGGTTAATTTCCCCGTTTGGATAGCTCCTTAAGCCCTCAACTAAAGTTGGGGCTAAAAGCTTAAACCCGTTGAAACGGGTTCAAAGGCTTCCCCGGTAAGTTCGATTCTTACTTTGGCTTTGACGCGGAAATTTATGATCCTGTTGGTTAATTAATTAGGGTCTGCTGAATACAGCAGTTTGCTCTGCTACGCGGTACATTTTCGATCCCCCTAAATCCCCCTTAAAAAGGGGGACTTTGATCTACTGTACTTTATTACAGCGCAAAGCGCTGTAAGTGGTGAGGTGAGGGGAAGATGGGTAGAGATGCTGCTTTTAGGCTTGCATTGCAAGGTTTTTGACCGTTTAGGCATAAAAACTTTGCACTTGTTGGGGCAAAAAATGGCTTGAAACCCTTGTGTGGTATACCATCTACACTCATGCAGCATGGTTTCTCCCATGGAACAAAAAGCGAAGCAACATCTGGTCTCCCCCGTGCAATAAAAGCGAAGCATCCTCTGGCTTCCCCCTTTTGAAGGGGGACGGGAGGGGGATCAAAAGGGGGACGGGAAGGGGATCTAAAATTGTTAGTTTCTATTCCCATTCTCGCCACTGGTTCGCCCAGTTTTGGAAAATGCCCAAAATTTGTTCCCGTCGCTGTTCAAAGTTAGCGGCAATGCTAATAAAAATGATGCCAGCGATTAAGCCAATGACCCATTTGGAAAAGGGATAGCGAAAACTTAACACAACTAACTGGTAAAATACCGTTAGAATAAATGTGGCTGTGCCAACCATTAAAAATGCTCGAATTCGCAGTCCTAATCCAGCAAATATAGCAATCATGCTAATGATTCCCGGAATCAGTCCAGTCTCTTGATGGAAAAAGAACGCGGTTAAACAAATGATGCTACTACCCAGTAAGCGGAGATAATGACGAGTTTGTCGTTGTCGTGGACGTCTTAATTCTGGGTCAATTTGGGCAATGTAGAGGCAAGAGCCGCCAATTAGGGCAGCATACCACAACGGTTCAGTGATCTGTTGCTCGACGAAAACTCGCCAGATTGCCCAATCAACAAAAAATAGACTCAAATAGGTCCAGCGTAAATTAGACTGGCGGTTGGCAACCCAGGCATAAAACCCGGCAATTGCCAGTAAATTTATTGAAGATAGGGTTTGATAATTGAGGCAAACGGTTAGCAAAGGAGAGATGATGGCGTAATGTTGCCAAGGTTTATCATTCCATCCCCAGCGTCGCCAGGGTAGTTGAAAAAGCGCGATCGCGAATAAACAAGCTATTACCCCTCTCCAGGGGTCAAATATACTCAACTGTGTCCATGTCAAACGCGCATAAACACCTGTGGCGGCGACTTCGGTTAATCCGGCGTATATCCAGAGGTTAGATGATGAGGAAGATGGGGGAGATGGGGGAGATGAGGGAGATGGGGAAGATGAGGAAGATAACTGGCGTTTTTGTTTTGTACGCCCTTGTAATAAGGCGTAAATAGCTAGTCCCCAACTGATGGCAAGTCCGATGGTTCTCAGATTTGGTGTGGTTAACACCGACATTCCCGCCGTTACCACCATCAGGAAACTGGCAATTGCCCAGTGAATGTGGGCGGTGATTTTAATTTCAGTGATACTAAGGTTGAGAACTCTGGAACGATCGCGCGATTGCCAAAACCAAGCCAACACTCGATAAATAACCGCGATCGCAGCCGCTACACCCCCTAGAATGGTAAAGCCATCCGCCGAATTTCCCCCATCGGCTTGCATCATCTGGTAAATCACCAGTTCATACCAAGCAATAGAAATCCCCGCTAGGGAAAGATAGGTGATCCCTTTCCAGGGAAGACGGCGACGCCCTACGCCTATTCCGGTTAATGCTGCACCGAGGGTGAGTAACCCGGTATAAGGGGTGAAATACGTCCAGCGTAAACTAATGCCAATTAGGGCATAAATTAAGGGTAAACTCTCCAGTGCATTTCTAGCGCCTACCTCTTCCTCGGTGTTTCCCTCTAAACGGGCAAACCACCAATCGGTGAGGAATAGTATCACAAGTGCCAAGATAATATTGGCGGTAGCTAAGGTTAAGGTTGAACCATTTCGTAACAGAATCGTATCCGCGATCGCTAATTCGATTGCCCAACTGATGCCATAGACACCAAATTCTGTAAATGATCGCCAACAGCGAAACCAAATCGCACCGCCAATTAACACTGATGCGGCTAGGTAATGCCAACTGGATGGAATTAGTTCGACGTAACTCTGGGTACTGTGCAGCGTCAGAAAGCCTAATTCTGTACAAGACAAGGCAATTGCCCATCCATCCGAGGCTTGGGCGTACAACGAAGCTAAATCGCCAGACTGGGGAATTAAGCTAGCCCGTAGCAGCCATAATCCGAAAATCGCGATCGCACCAACCAAATACCAATCGGCGGCGGATAGAGTTGGTAATCCAGGAATTCCTTGCCATAGCCATGCACCAAAAAAGCTGAGGGCAAAACCAATCGTAATGACGGCGGCTACCGTTTGGCGTAAATAGCGACTATTCAGGAACATTAACACTGTGGCAACCCCTAAGCCAATCAGCCGACTCTGCGGTGAGGCTAGGGTTAGCCCTTGTACTAAAAATAAAGCGATCGCACTCCACGAAGCAGCCTGAATGCGCCGCGATCGCTGAGTCAGACTGGCAACTCCAGTTAAGGTTAATGGGGTGAGTAACCATAAAAGTCCCCAAGGGTGCGTGGGAAAGGAAATCAAATAGGTAACACTTTCCCCAGCCAGTAACACATAACTGATTCCAGCGAGGACAAAACCAATGTGCCAACAACTGCGATACCAACTCTGTTGGGGGACAGGAGATGGGAAATTTGTTGCTGCTGTTTGTCCTCTGTTCCTTCTGCCCTCTGCCCTCTGCCCTCTGCCTCCTGTCTCCTGCCTTCTGAAAGGTTCCTGCCTTGTACTCAGACTCCATTCTGCCACCATTAACGCCAACAATAGACTTGCCCATCGGGATTCACTGAGAGTTGGAAACCATCCATCGATAAACGAACAGAGGGTTAATAATCCGGCGATATGGGTGAGATAAACCAGAGGAATTCGCAGCGGAGGGCGGCGATGAGTAACAATAGCAAGGGTGATAGTAGAGAGTAAAAGATTGAGCGATCGCGCCGTCGGATTCAGGCTACTGATTACCGTTAACATCACACCCAATCCTAATGTGAGTCCTTCCCCAAACCGGGCTAATTTAGGGTTCGACTTCCGATATAGCCAATCGGTCAAACCTACCCAGAGAATAATGTAGGGAAATAGGACGACACCCCAACAGGCTTCCACGTTTGAACCCACCTGTTGAGAGAGGAAACTGATTACCTCCTCTTGTACCGCCAAAGGGATTAATCGCCATAGTAAAAACAGCGTTTGCAAGCCAATCAAAAAGATGGCAGCTAAATCCAGACGCCGCCGAGAATACTGTAAGCGCTGGGCGAAAAACCCAATCGCCAACCCGCTAACCGCCGTGGCTTGCCAAGGAATGTCTTCTCCTACCGAAACCAACCAACCGATCAACAGTAACCCACCACCAATTCCATCCCAGACTTTTGTACTAAAGGAGGAAACAGACTCTCGTGAGACGGCTGGAGGTTTTCCCTGTCGCGCCAACAACCAACCACAAATTCCCATTGCCAAACCGAGTTGGGTAATTGGCACATTCATCACGAAAATTGCCCGTCCTAATAACACCGTGAGGGCATAAATCACCACTAAACTACCCGTGGGTGGATTATTCGGCAAAGATGGAGAAGCGCGAGGGGTTGCAGCGGCGGCGGGGAGAAAAATCGCAGTTCCGATGACACCTAAATAAACAGCAACTAATGGAACCTGTGACCAATTCCAACCCCAGTGTAGATAACTTAACCATAAAATTAGAGAAGCGCGGGAGGTAAGCCGGAATGAGTTGGTTTGGATAGACGAATTGATAACCGTAATTCCCGTTAAACTTAACGCCGCCACCCCAACAACAATCCATTCCCAGGGATGACGCCATAACCCAAAACCATCTATTGCCCAAAAATTAACCGGGACTAAAAGTAAGGCAATCAGTTGTAAGGTTTGAGAGGTTAATTTCAAATTAGAACGTTTTCCCGCCCACAGGCTAATTCCCCAAAAGACAATGGTATAGGTCCATAACACACCATACTGTCCCGCTGGCGGAAAATTCTGCCATTGAGTCGCGGCGAGGACACCGGAGGAGACAACAACCAGAAAGACACCTAGAAACAGCAGCCAGCGTACACTCAGTTCCTCTTGCCATGACTGCCAGATGCGGGATACAGGCGACACTGTAGCAACGGGTTCCTCGACCTTGGGTTCCACCTTTCGGGATGGGGGGCGAGAGGGCAGAGGCGCAATCGCTGGTTCAGGGAGGCGACAAGATAGATAGATTCGACCGAGTTGCTTAACTTGGGCATCACTGATTAAACCCAAGCGCAACCAAGTATCTAGACCTTCGAGTAACTTGGGATTGGAGGCAGAAACAGTGAGTTCAATTCTCACAGGGCGTAGCGAGGACATAGTTTTCGGGGGAGTAAGTCAACTTATGCCCTGAACTAAAGTTCGGGCTAAAAGCTAAAACCCGTTAAAACGGGTTCAAAGCCTTTCATGTAGTAAGCTTTAGCTTACTTGAGCTTTAAGCAGGAAATTTATTTCCTGGCGTCCAAGTTTGCTTAAGGAGGACGCCGTTCACCTTAAGTTGATACTAATGCAAGATTAATTAATTCTAGCATCAGATTTTCCAGTTGATGATTGATGACTCAGGGCGGGTTTTGTTTTTCCGTTAGTGGTGAGGGCGGGTTTTGTTTTTCCGTTAGTGGTGACCATCTAATTGAGTCCCTAAACCCGCCCCTACAATTGGTTTTGTTTTTCCGTTAGAGGTGAGGGCGGGTTTTGTGGTACCGTTAGAG